>NZ_JBEYXK010000110.1:0-21315 GCF_040645035.1 Streptomyces sp. NPDC046876
GTGGAGGAGGACAGCTCGATCTTCGCCTTCTCGGCGGCCTCGCGCAGACGCTGCAGGGCCATCTTGTCCTTGGACAGGTCGACGCCGTGGCCGTTGGCGAACTGCTTCACCAGGTAGTCGACGACGCGCTGGTCCCAGTCGTCACCACCGAGGTGGTTGTCACCGTTGGTGGCCTTGACCTCGACGACGCCGTCGCCGATCTCGAGGAGCGAGACGTCGAAGGTGCCGCCACCGAGGTCGAAGACGAGGATGGTCTGGTCGTCCTTGTCCAGGCCGTAGGCCAGGGCGGCCGCGGTCGGCTCGTTGACGATGCGCAGGACGTTCAGGCCCGCGATCTCGCCGGCCTCCTTGGTGGCCTGGCGCTCGGAGTCGTTGAAGTACGCCGGGACGGTGATGACCGCGTCGGTGACCTTCTCGCCCAGGTAGGCCTCGGCGTCGCGCTTCAGCTTCTGCAGGATGAAGGCGCTCATCTGCTGCGGGTTGAAGTCCTTGCCGTCCAGGTTGATCTTCCAGTCGGTGCCCATGTGGCGCTTCACCGAGCGGATGGTGCGGTCCACGTTCGTGACTGCCTGGCGCTTGGCGACCTCGCCGACGAGGACCTCGCCGTTCTTGGCGAAGGCGACGACGGACGGCGTGGTCCTGGCGCCCTCGGCGTTGGTGATGACGGTGGGCTCGCCGCCTTCGAGAACGCTGACGACGGAGTTAGTGGTGCCCAGGTCGATGCCGACCGCACGTGCCATTTCGATTCCTCCAGGTGACTTGAGTGGAACAGACTCAAGGATGCCGGGCCGGTGCGCCCACGTCAACAGAGCTGAGTGGAGTCGACTCAACTTTTATCGCGCCCTTACGCTCACACGACCGGATCTTGAGCGGATCCCGAGCGGCCCCGGAGGCGTATGGGCACGTCGGGGCGGGGCCACGCCGCCAGCCCCGCCGGCGCTTGGGGCGCGGGGTCCGGGGCGGAGCCCCGGCGGCGGGGCCGCACCCGAACGGGTTCGAGGCATCGAGGACGGCCGCGCGGCGCAGCGCAGGCGCACGGACGGTCCGGCACGGTGCTGGCATGCCGCTGCCGCCGCTCCCCCTCCCACCGGTCCGGCGCCCCGCACGCAGGCCCGGCCCCCGCCGCCGGCTGCCCCTTCAGCTGCCCCGGCCGCAGCGGCCGCTGCGGCTGCTGCGACTGCCGCGGCTGCCGGACTGTTCGGCCAAGCGGGTGGTCGACCTCGCCGGGGCCGTGGCGCTGCTCGGCGCCCTGCTGCTCCCGCTGCTCGCGCTGGCCGCCCTGCTGTACGCGGTCCAGGGCGGCCGGGCCCTGGACCGCGCGCCGGCGGCGGGGCTGGGCGGGCGCCCGTTCCGCACCTGGCGGCTGCACGCGGACCCGGCGGGCCCGGTCGGGCGGGCCGTGCGCCGGTGGGCCCTGGACGGGCTGCCGCAGCTGCTGAACGTGCTCCGCGGGGAGATGTCCCTGGTCGGGCCGCGCCCGCAGAACCGTACGGACCGGCCCGACCGGCTCTTCGTACGGCCCGGAATGACCGGCTTGTGGCAGGTCAGCGCACGCTCGGACCTCCCCTGGGAGGAGATGGCCCTGCTGGACCGGCACTATGTGGAGAGCCATTGGCTGGGGATGGATCTCGCAATCCTGGCGCAGACCCCTCGGGCGGCCCGTACACACAGGCATGCCTGAGCGACACAGATCACCGCACGCTCACCTACATTGCGGCGCGGAGAATGGGTAACCTCAAGCCTTGACTCAATAAGTTACTGCTTAGTAAGTCCCGCCCGAGGAGCCCTCCCATGCAACTCGCCGCGATCATCGTGTCGCTGGTCCTGACCGTGGTCGGCGTCGCGCTGCTCGCCCGAGCCGTGGCGCAGATCTACCGGTTCGTGAAGCTCGGACAGCCCGTGCCGGCAGGCAGCCGTACGGACAGTCCGAAGGCTCGAACGCTCACCCTGGTCCGCGAGTTCCTGGGCCACAGCCGGATGAACCGCTGGGGCATCATCGGCTTCGCGCACTGGTTCGTCGCGATCGGCTTCCTGACGCTGCCGCCGACGCTGGCGCAGGCGTACGGCCAGCTGTTCCAGGCCGACTGGACCCTGCCGATCATCGGCGGGTTCCTGCCGTTCGAGATGTACATCGAGTTCATCGGCCTGATGACGGTCGTGGGCATCGTCGTGCTGATGGCCATCCGCCTGATGTCCCTGCCGTCGCGGGCCGGCCGCAAGTCGCGGTTCGCGGGCTCCAAGGCCTGGCAGGCGTACTTCGTCGAGTACGTCATCCTCACCATCGGCCTGGCGATCCTGGCCCTGCGCGGCCTCGAGGGCGCGATCCACCACGTGGACTCGTACGAGCCGGCGTACTTCGTCTCGTACCCGCTGGTCCTGGCCTTCAAGGGCCTGTCGACGGCCGCCCTGCAGAACGCCATCTACTTCACCGCAATGATCAAGATCGGCACCTCGCTGATCTGGATGATCACGGTCTCGCTGAACACCAACATGGGTGTCGCCTGGCACCGCTTCCTCGGCTTCCCGAACATCTGGTTCAAGCGCAACGCCGACGGCGCCTCCGCGCTCGGCGCGCTCCAGCCGATGACCAGCGGCGGCAAGGAGATCGACTTCGAGGACCCGGGCGAGGACGACGTCTTCGGCGTCTCCCAGGTCGAGCAGTTCTCCTGGAAGGGCATCCTCGACTTCTCCACCTGCACCGAGTGCGGCCGCTGCCAGTCGCAGTGCCCCGCGTGGAACACCGGCAAGCCGCTGTCCCCGAAGCTCCTGATCATGTCGCTGCGCGACCACGCGCACGCCAAGGCCCCGTACCTGCTGGCCGGCGGCGGCAAGACCATGGAGGGCGAGGAGAAGGCCACCGAGGCCCAGCTCGCCGGCGTCCCGGCCACGGCCCTCGCCGAGGCCGAGCGCCCGCTGATCGGCACGGTCGAGGAGAACGGCGTCATCGACCCGGACGTGCTGTGGTCCTGCACCACCTGCGGTGCGTGCGTGGAGCAGTGCCCGGTCGACATCGAGCACATCGACCACATCGTCGACATGCGCCGCTACCAGGTGATGATCGAGAGCGCGTTCCCGTCGGAGGCGGGCACGATGCTCAAGAACCTGGAGAAGAAGGGCAACCCCTGGGGCCTGGCCAAGAAGCAGCGCGTCGAGTGGACCAAGGAGGTCGACTTCGAGGTCCCGATCGTCGGCAAGGACGTCGAGGACCTGACGGAGGTCGACTACCTCTACTGGGTCGGCTGCGCGGGCGCCCTGGAGGACCGGGCGAAGAAGACCACCAAGGCCTTCGCCGAGCTGCTGCACATGGCGGGCGTCAAGTTCGCGATCATGGGCGGCGAGGAGAAGTGCACCGGTGACTCGCCGCGCCGCCTGGGCAACGAGCCGCTGTTCCAGCAGCTGGGCCAGGAGAACGTGGCCATGCTGAACATGGCCTTCGGCGAGGACGACGAGGACGAGTCGACGAAGAAGCCGAAGTCGGCGAAGAAGATCGTCTCGACCTGCCCGCACTGCTTCAACACCATCGCGAACGAGTACCCGCAGCTGGGCGGCGAGTACGAGGTCATCCACCACACGCAGCTGCTCCAGCACCTCATCGACGAGGGCAAGCTGCTGCCGGTGACCCCGGTCGACGGCCTGATCACGTACCACGACCCGTGCTACCTGGGCCGGCACAACAAGGTCTACACGCCGCCGCGCGAGATCATGTCCGCCGTCCCCGGCCTGCGCCAGCAGGAGATGCACCGCCACAAGGAGCGCGGCTTCTGCTGCGGCGCCGGCGGCGCGCGGATGTGGATGGAGGAGCGGATCGGCAAGCGCATCAACAACGAGCGCGTCGACGAGGCCCTGTCCCTCAACCCGGACATCGTGTCCACGGCCTGCCCGTTCTGCCTGGTGATGCTGACCGACTCGGTCAACGGCAAGAAGAACGAGGGCCAGGCCAAGGAGTCCGTCCAGGTCGTGGACGTGGCCCAGCTGCTCCTGGAGTCGGTGAAGACCCCGGGCCCGACGGAGGCCGAACTGGCCGCCGCGGCGGAGGCGGAGGCCAAGGCGGCCGCGGAGGCGGAAGCCAAGGCAAAGGCCGAGGCGGAGGCCAAGGCGAAGGCAGAAGCCGAAGCAAAGGCCAAGGCGGAAGCCGAGGCCAAGGCGAAGGCCGACGCGGAGGCAAAGGCCAAGGCCGAGGCAGAAGCGGAAGCCGCTGCGGCAGCGGAGCAGCAGACCGAGGCAACGGCCGAAGAGACCGAGCCGGAGGCCGAGGCCGAGGCCGAGGCCAAGACCGAGCCGAAGCCGGAGCCGGAGCCGGAGGCCGAGACCAAGCCGGAGCCGAAGGCCACGGACGAGCCGAAGGCGGAGGCCGAGCCGGAGGCGGAAGCCGCCGCTGCCGCGGAGCAGGCCGAGACCAAGCCGGAGCCGAAGGCTGAGGCCACCCCCGAAGCCAAGCCGGAGGCGGAAGCCAAGGCCGGGGCCACGGACGAGGCGAAGGCCGAGGCCGAGGTCACTGAGGACTCGGCGAAGCCGACCGAGGCGGCGGCCGAGCCCGAGGCGCCGGCCGAGCCCGAGGCGCCGGCCGAGACCGAGGCGGAGCCGGAGGTTCAGGCGCAGGTCCCGGCGGCGGCCGAGCCGCAGGGCGAAACCGCCAAGTAGCCCGCACGAGCCGGAACGGCCGGTCCCCCGCACAGGGGGACCGGCCGTTCCGCGTTCAGGGGGCCCGGGGGCGCAGCCCCCGGTTTCGGGAAGGGGCGGGGTGGGGGAAAGGCCCCGCGCAGCGGCCAACCCACCGGGCCCAGCACACCCGGCCCACCCGGCCCAACCCACCCAGCCCGGTCGGCCGGGTCGGCCGGGGCGGCCGGGGCGGCCGGGGCGGCCGGGTAGGCCGGGTAGGCCGGGTAGGCCGCAAACCGGACTCCCTCCCTCCACCCCCACCCCGGTGGGGCAGGCCCCCCAGGGTCCCCCTAGGGGATGTCACAGGTCGGCCGCAAAGGGTGCCTATTCCGGCACCCGGACCACCGCCGCCCGCCGGACCAGGTACGTTCGATCACGTGGCTGGATTCAGGATCGGACGCGGACGGGACGACAACCGCGCGCCGCAACAACCCCCGCGGCAGCAGCCGTACGGTCAGCAGCAACCGCAGCAGGCGCCGTACGGCCAGCAGCCCTACCCTCCCCAGCAGCAGTGGCCGCAGCAGCAGGCCGGCTCCGGAGGCCATGGCGAGCCGGAGTACTTCGACCCGTACGGACAACAGCAGCAGCCGCCCCACCCGGCGCAGCAGCCCCCGTACGGACACGGAGGCGGCGGCGGTTCGTACGCGAACGACAACCCGGGGCACACCCAGGTCTTCGCGCTCGGCGAGGACCCGTACGGCCAGGCGGCCGGCGGCTACGAGGGCGGCGGCTACCAGGGCGGCGCGACCTACCAGGCAGGCGGTGCCGGCGCAGGCGCGATGGCGCCGCCGGCCGGCCCGCGGCTGCCCTGGAAGGAGCTGCTCAAGGGCATCGTGATGCGCCCGGGGCCGACGTTCCTGCAGATGCGGGACTACCCCGTCTGGGGCCCGGCCCTGATCGTGACCTTCCTCTACGGCCTCCTGGCCGTCTTCGGCTTCGACGACGCCCGCAAGGACGTCATCAACGCCACCCTCGCCAACGCCGTCCCGATCGTCCTGAGCGCCGGCGTGGCCTTCGTCATCTGCGGCCTGCTCCTCGGCGCCGTCACGCACACGCTGGCCCGCCAGATGGGCGGCGAGGGCTCCTGGCAGCCCACCGTGGGCCTGTCCATGCTGGTCATGTCCATCACGGACGCGCCGCGGCTGCTCGTCGCCGTCTTCCTGGGCGGCGACAACATGTTCGTGCAGGTGCTGGGCTGGGCCACGTGGGTCGCGGCGGGCGCCCTGTTCACGTCGCTGGTCAGCAAGTCGCACGACCTGCCGTGGCCGAAGGCGCTGGGCGCATCCGCGATCCAGCTGATCGCCCTCCTGTCGATCATCAAGCTGGGCACGCTGTAACCGAACGCCCGAAGGGGCCCGGCGCACCCACCGTGCGCCGGGCCCCTTCGGACTTCTCACGGCCGCTCACCGAGGCCCGACGAAGCGGAGCTCCTCCGACTGCGGCAGCAGCTCCGAGATCAGCTCCCACACCCTCCCGGGCCGGACACGGACGAGCCGGAGCACGCTCGAGGCATCCACCTGGCCCTCGCGCACCGGCTCGGCAGGCAGCCCCCGGTGCCGCACCTCCATGAGCATCTCGGTGAAGTGGGAGAGCTGCGGCTCTTCATGGACCTGGAGATGTCATATGAAGGCATGCGTGCTGCTCACTCGTTTGCCGGTTGGGACGATCATGACTGCGATTCCGCGTAGAAGGCGAAGGAGCGCGACAAGGCGGCCCGCACCGCGCCACCTCGGGTGAGGGGGGCACGGTCCACCGCCCCGAAGAGGACAGCGAGCGTGATGTCCGCGCCCTGGGCGTCTCCCGATACGCTCACCGTGAGCCGCTTGCCTTTTCCGATCCCGGCCTGCTTCACCGTGATGGTGACCCCGGCGCCCTCGGCGTCCCTCTCCCTCGTCAGCATGTAGTGCCTACGGCTGATCGCCGTCAGCCGGTACGCATCCTGCGCATGCTCCATCCGCAGTGAGCGGCCCCGCCGGGTCAGCCCCCACCGGTTCCGCCTCAACCGCACCGACCGGTCGCCGACCTCGAGCCTCGCTCCGTTCAGGCCGGGCAGGCTCATCACCTGGGAGTGCAGGCCGGCCGAGGAGTAGCTCGCGTGCGGGATCACGGTGCCGCGCACCTCGCTCATCAGAGTGCGGGAGCTGTGGATGGCCAGCGGAAAGAGGACGGTGACGTCACCGAATTCGGGCGAGCTGCCGTGCCAGCCCGTGCGGCGCTCGTGGCTCTCCCCCTGTTGCCACGCGTGGAGCGTGATAGGCCTGGTGGCGTGCATCTGTCTCCCTCGGGGTGCGGGGCGGTGCAGCGGACGTGCGGGACAGGGTTCGGCGCGACGGTCATCGCGGTCATGGAAGCGCTGAACGCCGTACCGCTGAGGTCCGTGGCAAACAACCGGAAGCGGACATGCCGCCGCGGGCCCTACGGCATGCTGCAGGGCCCGCGGCGGCGGTAGCTGGTGGGGCGGAGGCTCCTCAGATCAGGCGTCGAGGACCTGCCCCTCACGCTTGACGACGGGCGGCTCGACGGACCACGGGAACTCGATCCAGTCGTCGGTCCGCTTCCACACGTACTCGCACTTCACGAGCGAGTGGGACTTCTCGTAGATCACGGCGGAGCGGACGTCGGCGACGTTGCCCACGCAGAAGTCGTGGACGAGCTTCAGCGTCTTGCCGGTGTCGGCGACGTCGTCGGCGATCAGGACCTTCTTGTCGGAGAAGTCGATCGCGTCCGGGACGGGCGCCAGCATGACCGGCATCTCCAGGGTCGTCCCCACGCCCGTGTAGAACTCCACGTTCACCAGGTGGATGTTCTTGCAGTCCAGCGCGTAGGCCAGGCCACCCGCCACGAAGACGCCGCCGCGGGCGATGCTGAGGATGATGTCGGGCTCGTAGCCGTCGTCGGCGATGGTCTGGGCCAGCTCGCGCACGGCGCGGCCGAAGCCCTCGTAGCTCAGGTTCTCGCGTACAACGCTCATGCCTCGTGCCTCACCTGGGTGCGGTGGAAGTTCTGGAAGGAGCGCGAGGCCGTCGGGCCGCGCTGGCCCTGGTACCGCGATCCGTACCGCTCGCTCCCGTACGGGAACTCGGCGGGCGAGCTGAGCCGGAACATGCACAGCTGCCCGATCTTCATGCCGGGCCACAGCTTGATCGGGAGGGTGGCGAGGTTCGACAGCTCGAGCGTGACGTGGCCCGAGAAGCCGGGGTCGATGAACCCGGCGGTCGAGTGCGTCACCAGCCCCAGGCGGCCCAGGCTGGACTTCCCCTCCAGTCTGGAGGCGATGTCGTCGGGCAGCGAGATGACCTCGTACGTCGACGCGAGCACGAACTCGCCCGGATGCAGGATGAACGCCTCGTCGCCCTCGGGCTCGACCATGCGGGTCAGGTCGGGCTGCTCGATGGCGGGGTCGATGTGGGCGTAGCGGTGGTTCTCGAACACCCGGAAGTACCGGTCGAGACGCACATCGATGCTGGAGGGCTGCACCATCGACTCGTCGAACGGGTCGATGCGTACCCGTCCGCTGTCGATCTCGGCCCGGATGTCTTTGTCAGAGAGAAGCACGTCCCGAGGATACGCAGAGCGCGCGAGCCACCCCCAATCGAGAGCGGGCGGCCCGCGCGCCTCCCCGGCCGGCGCCGCTCCCTCGCTAGCGCTTGGCGGCGTTCCCCACGGGCACGGCGTGCCTCAGCCGCGCGCACCGCGGGCACCGCAGGAGCCGCCCGGGCCCGATCCGGCCGGCACCGAGGTGCTGCAGCGGGAACGAAGCGGTACTGAAAACATGCCCTTCGGCACAACGGACGACGGTGTTCTCCATCGAGTCCCTTTCCCCAACCTGCCGTACTGCGACTGCGACGAATCGCCACATTAGGGGATGTACGGAACCCGCTCCAGCCGCCACTCCAGCGCCGGTCCGCAGCGGTACGTTACGCCCCAACTCCCGTCCCCACGACCACTGGTGCACCCCACACACAACAACGACCCCGCGGCTGATTCACCGGGGGTCGATCATGGGGTAGAGTGTGCAACGGTACGGATCCAGGAAACTGGACCGCTACGCGGATGTAGTTTAATGGTAGAACATGAGCTTCCCAAGCTTATAGCGCGGGTTCGATTCCCGTCATCCGCTCCACGACAAAGCCCCAGGTCAGCGACCCGGGGCTTTTGTGTTGCCTAGACCTCTCTACCGCTCCCGTGCCAGATCCGTGCCAGATGCCTTGCCGCGCAATGCCTGGACCCGGGCATCGATCCCGGCAGCGACCTCCCGCTGACGCTCAAGGTTCGAGTGTTGGTAGATCATGGCCGCCTTCTCCGAGGACTGGCCGGCGCGGACCATCGTGTCCTTCAGCGTCGCGCCCGACTGCGTCGACAGCGTGTGTCCGGTGTGACGAAGGTCGTAGAAGGTGAAGCCGTCGGGCAGCCCGGCTGCATTACGCGCCTTCTTCCACTTCCGCCCGAACGTCGTACGCCGGAACGGCGCCCCGCGCTCCCCCACGAAGAGGAGCCCGTCCGGCTTCTGCTCGGCATACAAGTACATGTGCAGCTTGAGATCACCGGCCATGAACCGGGGCAGCACGATGAACCGCTTGCCTGCCTCGCTCTTGGTCTCCCCAGGCGCCCGCCGTCCGGTGTTCAGCTCCGGCTCGGCACGCCGCACCCAGACACCGCAGTTCGCAAGATCCACGTCCGGGCGCCGCAGTCCCGCTTGTTCCTCCGGCCGGGCCGGGCCATACGCGGCGATGTAGACCATCAGCCGCCACCGCGGACCCATCGCCTTGGCGACGGCGTCCACCTGATCGACAGTGGCAGTCTGCCGCTCAGCCGGCGACTCCTTCCCAGCACCCTTGATCCGGCACGGGTTCCGCCTGATCAACTCATCATCCTCTGCCGTACCCATGATCGCCTTGAGCAGCCGGTATGCCTTGGCGACCGTGGTCGCGCCCGTGGCCTTGAGGCGATCGGTCCGCCATGTGCGGACTCTGGGCGGGGTGATCTCGTCGAGGTCCATCTCTTCGAAGGTCGGCAGTATGTGCAGCCGGAGCAACCGCCGGTAGAGCTCTTCAGTCGTCTCCTCCAAGCCACGCTCTTCCACCCACTGGAGCGCGTACTCGGCGAAGTTGACCGCCCCGGCGTCCGGGTCGCGCCAGTCCCCCTTGTTGATCTCGGTCTGCTTCTCGGCGAGCCAGTCGTCTGCGTCTCCCGAGGTCGCGAAGGTTTCGGGCGCCGGCCGCATCACTCCGTCGGGCCCCGGGTACCGGGCCTGAAACCGTCCGGACGGCAGCTTGCGGATCGCCCCGAACCGGCGCCGCCGACCCTTGCTGTTGGCCATCAGGCAGCCCTTCGGTAGCGGGAGCGCTGGGGCCGCCGCGGCTCGACGGTGTTCGCGGCGATGTACTCCATGACAACGCTCTCTGCGATCCGCACGTGCGTACCGACCTTCACGTACCGGATCCGGCGCTCCGCGACCAAGCGCCGGGGGAACCGCTCGGTCGTGCCAAGCAGTTCGGCGACCTGGGCGACAGACAGATATCGATCACTCATCTCGTTCCCCCATGAGTTCTTCGCGGGCGATCTCGCGGCTGTGCTGGATGTCGCGACGGATGTTGGCTGCGAGCCAGGACTCACCGGGGGTGTAACCGTGGCCGGCATAGGCCCAATGGGCGACGACGAGGAGGGTGGACTCCGGGTGCTCGTCGGGGTCGGGCAGGCCGAGCGAAGCGCGTTGCTGGGCGGCTCGGTAGTCGGCGCGGACCTGGCGTAAGGCGCCGAGGGTGGTCGAGTAGCGGCGGGACTTGGTGGAGAAGTGGCCGCGGAAGCCGAGCATGTGAGCCCAGGCCCGCAGTCGCCGGTCCGGGTAGGCCCCGTCGAGGTCCATGCACGCTTCCATGAGCCGCCGGGGGTGGTCGGGCACTCCGAGGAGGAGCAGTGCCTCCTTGTTGCCCACGGGGTGGTCCACGGTGCCGGTGGTCTCGGCTGCCTTGGTGGCGTACTTGGCGACGTAGGACGCGACCGCCTGCTCCGTCAGGTCTTCCCCGCTGCCGAAGGCGCCGATGGGCTGCACGTCGATCTGATCGCCCCACTGGAGCACCCAGTTGTTGACGAAGCCGTGCTTCGGATTGGCAGGCAGGACGACGCGGACGCGGGCGGCCGCAGCGCAGATGGCGTCGGTGAGCAGGTCGAGGGTGGCCCACGCCGGGGGCGGGCTGTCGGGCCCGGCCGGTCCGTCGAAGCGGATCACGGCGTGGAAGTGGACGGCCCCGCGCTTCTGGTACTCGGCGACCTTGCCGAAGGAAACGCGGGACTGTTCGCGAGCGGCTTTCTGCGTGAGGCCGGCGCGGCGGGCGATCTCTCGGCGGAGGTAGATCGTGAAGTAGCGCCACAACTCGGAGGCGTGGTTGTTCCACAGCACGGCGCCCGCGTAGTCGTACGTGGCCGGGTTGAGCGGGGTGCCCAGTTCCTCGGCGTCCTCGCGGTGGCGGATCCCGCAACGGCAGGGGCGGATGCCGGGGCGGTTGTGGACGGGGCCGAAGGACGGCGCGGTCAGGGTGGCGAAGACGCGGGGGTGATCGCGAATCGTCTCGGGGGTGCCCTTGGCGGGGTCACCGACGAGCCCAGCGCGGATCAGGTGGTAGGTGTCCCCGGCGTACGTCCAGGCACAGGCGGGGCACCGGGAGGCCCGGCGGTTCCCGCAGGCGACACGGAGGACGCCACCGGGTTCGGAGTCGGTGTTATACGTGTGGAGAACGGTCCGGGTGTCCGGGTCGAGGAGCTTGCTAGCACCGGAGAGCCGGATCGGGGCGGCGCATCCGCCCGTGCGGCGGATCTGTTCGTGGAGGCGGTCGAAGCCCGGGTCCCCGGCCACCCGGAGCAGATCGCTCAAGGTGGCCGGGTCCAGACCCGCCGCTGTGGCGGTGTCGGTCACGTGGTCACTTCCCGTGGGCAGCGCCGTGGTTGGCGTTCCAACCGGCGATCAGCGCACCGACCTGCGCGTCCCCCTTGGCCGAGGCGGAAGCCCCGCAGTGGCAGACGGCGGAGCCGGTGGCGGGCTCGGACGGGGAGGGCTTGCTGATGTGCAGACCGGGCGCGTTGTTCGTGGGCGCGAGGTCCGGCATGACGCTCACCGCCCGATCCGAGCGAGGTCGGCCGGGGCGGTGTGGCCGAGGCCGCGGCAGGCCTGGCAGTAGACGCGGATGGTGGCCCGGGTGCCGTCGGTGGAGCGCCCGCCGGTGGTGATCGTGGCGGTGGCGAAGCCGTCGCAGTCGCGGCAGACGGACGGGGTCGAGGCGGTCTGGGGCATGATGAGGTCTCCCTTTCGGGTCCGTTGGATCTGGAATGGGTCCAGGCGCCCGGGGCGGCGGAAGTTTGGCGACCGAGGCCGTCCCGGGGGCCGCTCAGCGCGTGTTGCGCCTGCCGTGGCCCTTGGCCGCGTACATCGAGGAGTCCGCGGCGGACAGTGCGTCCGTGAGGGCGGGCATCGGCAGGTGGTCGCGGTGGCAGTGGCCGACCGAGGCCGAGACCGGCAGGGTGCAGCCGTTGTGCGAGACCGACTGGTTCAACGCGGTCTGCAGAGCCTGAAGGCCAGGGGTTCGGCCGGGGTCGGTGACGATGGCGGCGAACTCGTCTCCGCCGAGGCGGGCGGTGATGCCGTGGCGTCCGCACCAGGTGGTCAGGCGGCGGGCGGTCGCGATGAGCACCGCGTCGCCGGCGGCGTGGCCGTGGGTGTCGTTGATGGCCTTGAAGTCGTCCAGGTCGACCAGGAGGACGAGGGCGCTGGGGTGCTTGGCCATCAGGTGTTCGGCGCGGGTGGTCCACCCGGCGCGGGTGTGGAGACCGGTCAGGGGGTCTCGGCGTGCGGTGGCCAGGCGGCGTAGGAGCATCCCGCCGTGTAGGGCCCAGCCCAGGGCCGGTAAGCCCGCGGCGATCACGTGGGTGTCCATCTACGTCACCGCCCCTTCTGGAGGTCCTTGACCAGCAGGCGCAGGACCACCGCGATCACGGCGATGGAGACGCCGGTGATGGCGACCGCCAGGAGCATCGAGACGAGGACAGCGCCGACGACGAGGACGACGGCGCCACCGCCGGCGGCGAGGGTGACCACGCTGCCAGGGGTGAGCTGGACCGTGGTGCGGGCCGGAGCGGTCGGTGCCGCGGCCGAGTAGTAGTGATCGTGTGCCGTCAGCGCGGACTCACGGTTGGACTCGACGTCGGAGAGAGCGACGGGCTGAACGAGCGGGGTGACGATGCCGGTCGGGAGCGGGTTGACCGGGATGCGCGGTCGGAGCATGGCGGAGTCTCCCTACTTGGTGATCGGGTCGAGGAGCGGGGCAAGGAAGCTGTCGGCAAGGAGGTAGCCGCCGAGGAGGATCACGGCCACGAGCCACAGCGGCGGGCGGATGAGCTTGTAGCCGAGGGCGCCGACGACGATCAGGGCGAGCCAGAGCGGTACGTCCATGACGGGGTCTCCTTTGTGATCAGCGCGGGTTGCAGCGGTGGGTTCGGGCGGCGAGTTCGGCGGCGGCGCGGGTGAGGTAGTCGGCGGAGAAGTCGCAGCCGGGGGCGGTGCACACAGCGGTGTGCCTGGTACGGCCCCGGCCGTCGTGGTGGGTGCCGACACGCACCGGGCCGATGCGGATGACGTTGTGGAAGCGGTTCGGGCGCACGGGTCTGTCTCCCTTCCTGTCAGGCGAGTTGGACGGCGATGGCGTCTGCCAGCGCGGGCGGGACGCCGAGGCGGCTCCGCAGAGTTGCTGTGTCGATCGGGACCCCGGTCTGTGCCTGGTGGGCGTCCGCGATCTTCTGGGCGTGGTCGAGCAGGGCGGGCGGGACCGGCACGGCGGGCGAGCTGGGAGCGGGCTGCGGCGGTGCGTCCTGCGGAGCGGGATCGGCCGGCGGCAGCTCGGGAGCCGGTTCCGGCGCGCGTTCCACGGTCAGGTCCGTGGTGGGCTCGACGTGGGGCTGGTCCATGGGCTCCGGGTCCCGGACAGCGGCCGGAGCGTGGGCGAGGAGCGTGCCGCCGAGGAAGGCGAGCGCGGGCCAGCCCGCGACGAGGATGCGCAGCCAGGCCGGGACGTTGTTCAGGTCGAGCAGTCCGGCGGTGGCGATGTTGGCGCCGAGCGATGCGACGAGGGCGATGGCGAACCAGAGCCAGGCGTCGCGGTTCTCCGCGTCGGCGCGCATCCGGCGCCATGCCGCGACCAGCAGCAGGTCGACGCTGACCGGGTAGGCCCACGCTTTCCATCCGTCTTGTCCTGCCGCTTCTGCCAGGTCGTGCAGGTGGGCGAAGGACAGGGCACCGGCGATGACGGCCTGGATGAACACGGCGTCGGGGCGGAGGGTGCGGGACACGAGTCACCTCCTTTCGGGGAGGCCGGTGCCGGGCGATCTCGTCCGGCACCAGCGGGTGCGGGATGGGGGTCAGGCGGTGCCGCTGCCGAGGCAGGTCGGGCACAGTCCGGTCTGCGTGGCGGCGATCTCGCGGCGTTTGCGCCCGACCCGGACGGTCGTGGTGGTCTCCCCCGATCCGGCGCAGGTGCCGCAGTCTTCGGCGGGCGGCGCGGGCTTGGGCGAGCGGCGCCGGGCCGGCGGTTTCTTCTCGGTGGTCATGGCGGTTCCCTTCGGTTTCGGGCATGGGTCGGGTAGGGACCTGGCGCGAGACGGTCACGCCGACCGAGGGGGAGGGACTGCTAGTCCGTTGCCGGGTTCGGCTTCAGGAGCGGAACGGAACCGGCGGCCGGGGCCATGGTGGGGATTACCGGCCGGTAGGGGGCGAGAGCGGGAAGGGCCGGGGTCCGGTGCGCGAACTGGGCGCAGACGGCGGCAGCCTCGTCGGCGCTCAACTCGGGGGTGCGGATGCGGGACCAGCCCCCGGAGGAGTCACCGGCCACCGCGACACCGGGCTTGTCGGGCGGGATCGCCGTCACGGCCACGACCGCATCCGGGGCGATGTCACCCAGGCCCATGTCGGCGGTCTGCTTGTCGTTGACGCGGTGGACCGCGCGGCCGGTGAGCTGGGCGCGGAGCGTGGTGGCGCCCTTTCCGAGGTCGGACCCGAAGCGCTGGCCGCAGATCTCCAGGTAGATGCCTGCGGCGCGAGCCATCTGCCCGAGCCGGATCAACTGCATGACCATCCGGTCCCGGCGGTCCTCGTCCTTCTTGCCCGCCACGAGGAACAGTTCCGCGACCTCGTCGACGAGCAGCACGATCGGTACCGGCCGGACTTCTTCGGGCAGGGCCCACAGATCGGCGGCCCCGTAGTCGCTCAGCAGGTCGAAGCGGTCTTCCATCTCGTTCACGAGCGCGTCCAGGAGGCCGGATGCCTCCTCCGGCGTCACGGCGAGCGCCGACAGACGCGGCGCGTAACGGCGCTGCT
This sequence comes from Streptomyces sp. NPDC046876, assembly GCF_040645035.1. Lineage (NCBI taxonomy): Bacteria > Bacillati > Actinomycetota > Actinomycetes > Kitasatosporales > Streptomycetaceae > Streptomyces > Streptomyces sp. NPDC046876. The sequence goes on from NZ_JBEYXK010000110.1 coordinate 15,020, forward strand.
CGACACCCCGCTTGCAGTCGATCCCGACCAGCGCGACCCGCAGCCGGGCGAGACCGACGATCAGGTTGCGCAGGTACATGGTCTTGCCCGACTGATTCGCGCCGAGCGTCAGCGCGTGCGGGACCTTGACGTAGTCCCGTACGAACGCGGTGCCGTCCTCGCGGAGCGCGACAGGGACCACCATCTGCCCGGACGGGCGCCGACGGGGCATCTTCACCCGGCGCAGCACGTCGTAGCCGGTCATCCGCAGCTCTACGAACCCCGGCTTGGTCTCCACTACGTGGACGGAGTGGACGCCCCAGGCGTGGCGCAGCCGCTCGGAGGCCGCGATCACGTCGGCGGGTTCGAGCCCGGCCGGCAGGCGGAGGATGACCTGCATTCCGGTCGAGGAACCCCGCACCCGGCGCACCTTCGGCGGGACGGGCTGTACGTCACTGCGGCGGGCGATGTTGCGGACCAGGAACGCCCGGAAGCGGGAGGGCTGGACCGTCAGCCCGCACACGTCCATCGTGGACCGGTACGTCACCGCGAACCGCACGCACGCCGCAGGCAGACCGGCCACGGACCAGAACACGCGCGGGGCCCGGAGCTTCGCGTAGCCGAGACCACCGCCCGCCCCGGCCAGAGGGAGGCCGACCTCCCATAACGTCGTCAGGTCGGCCATGGTCAGGCCCCGACCGTGAGGGCGACCGCGCGGAACGCGATGCCGTGCCGGGTCTGGCCGTTGGACGTGTTCTCCCAGTCCCGGGCCTTGAGCCCGATCACCGAGACCGGCATGCCGGGCACCAGGCCGTCGGGGAGGCCGGTCTCCGGAACGGTCACCTGGTAGAGGTTGCCCTCCCCCTCGTCCGAGATCAGCAGGCCCACCGTGGACAGACCGGCACCGGTCTCCCGGTCGATGGCGCGCTCACCGGTCTGCTTGCTCACGAGCTTCGGGGTCGGAGCCGTGGCAACAAACACCACGGCGGTCGACGTGTCCACCTTGAACGACGGCATGGTTTCTCCTTCAGAGATGCCAGCAGGAAGCTAGATGACCAACTTGGCTAGCCCGGTTGGTCACATCTCGAAGGTAGGAGAGATGGCTAGCCATGTCAACAACATGACTGGCATGACTGTCCTGCCTTGGGGGTGTCGCCTACCATCGACCCATGACCTTCGTCCCCGAGCCCCTCGACCCAGACGACGACCGAGCCCCGTATGAGCAGGTGGCGAGCAGCCTCGGCGCTGCCATCCGAACGAGGCGGCTCGGGCCTGGTGAAAAGCTCCCGTCCCACAAGGAACTGACGGAGCTGTACGGGTTCGCGCGGGCGACGATCCAGCGTGCGCTGCGGGACCTCGAAGACGAGGGACTCGTCGTCTCCCGCAAGGGCAGCGGCGTGTACGTCCGCAACAGGACCGAGCGGCCGGCGGGCCTACGGCCTTACGTGGAGCAGGCGTTCGCCAAGGACCGCGTCACCATCGACTTCGCCGGGTTCTCGAGCGAGACGCTGCACGGCGCGCTTCAGGAGCCGCTCGACAAGATCCGGGTTGGCCGGCTCACGCCGTCGAGCATCACCATGCGGATACTCGTCCCGGACATGTCCGTCCCGCAGGCCGCGCCCGTGCGCATGGAGGACGGCAAGGACGACAAGCGGCTTCGCGACCGCATGCACGACATCATGGTCAGCTACACCCGCAGCATCCGGGACGCCATCGCCGAGCTGGAACACCTCGGTCTCGTCGCCGAGACCCGGATCAGCGTCCGCGTCCACAGCGGCACCCAGTTCTTCAAGCTCTACGTCATCAACGACGAAGACGCGTTCTTCGGGTACTACCCGATCCGCCCCAACAAGGTCGTCGCCCAAGGCGAGACGATCGAGATCTACGACCTGGTGGGCAAGGACGCGACTCTCTTCCACCACTCGGTCAACGACGGCGAGTCTTCCAGCGGAGCACAGCAGGTCCAGCAGGCCCGCATGTGGTTCGACAGCGTCTGGGAGACCATCGGAAGGGACTTCGACCTTGACGCACGATGAGCGGCTCCCGGGAGTCTTGGCGAACGCGCGCGTTGTCTTCTTCGACTTCGACGGGCCGGTATGCGACGTGTTTGCCGGGCTGCCCGCGCCCAATGTGGCCAAGCAGCTCACCGCGCTGCTCTCCTCCCGGGACGAGGCCGCGGGCGCCAAGGCCGCTGAGACCGACGACCCAATCGAGGTCCTGCGGATCGCCCACGAAGCCGACGCCGCCACTGGCCGGGAGGTCGAGCAGGCCCTGACGGCGGCGGAAGTCGAAGCCGTCGCGGTGGCCGGCCCGCCGACCCCTGGAGCGGTGGAGGCGCTCCGAGCCGCCCGTTCCTCGGGGCGAGCCGTGATGGTGGTGAGCAACAACTCTGCCGAATGCGTGAGCCGCTTCCTGGAGCTGCATGATCTCTGGGAGTACGTCGCAACGATCGTCGGGCGTCCGTCCGGGCAGCCCCACCTGATGAAGCCGAATCCGTTCCCGCTCATCACGGCGGCCGAGCAGGCGCAGATGGACGTCACGCACTGCACCCTGATCGGCGACTCGCTCACCGACATCCAAGCCGCCCACGCAGCCGGCACAACGGTCATCGGCTACGCCAACAAGCCCCACAAGGCCGCCCTGTTCGCCGAGGCAGGAGCCGACACCATCACGGATGACATGCAGGCCATCGCCGACGCACTCGCCCCGGCGTAGCCGGAGGAGCAGCGCGGACCTGTTACAGGTTTCTCTACCTCATCAAGCACCCGGCTTCGCTACCGCTCCGCCGGGCGGGCTTCCCGGCTCCGCTCCGCGCGACGCTCCTGCCTGCGGCCCGCTCCGCGCGCGCTGCGCCGACGCCCGCCCCTGCAAGACGGGATAGGCCCAAGGACATGAGTCGAGCCCCTATGGCCGCTGGTTCCCTCCCTCACCGACATGCCTCCGGCGGGGGCGCAACAAGCACCGGGATGGCGGGGGCGCCGCTCGCGGGTGCCGGCCGTGGATGGCTGGGGCGGGGAACTCCCATCCCGTCTGCCGTCGACCCAGGACAAGCCGAGCAGGCGCGGCACCGGGCGTCCAGGTCGTTCGTACAGTGGCGCGCTCCACCTGGACGCCCGGCACCGCGCCCGCTCCACATGCGTGTGGGTCGACGGCAGACGGGATGGGAGTTGGGGGTGAGTGGTGGATGAAGGTGGTCGTGAAGGTGCGGGCAGAAAGCCACACGGGCCAGCGCACCGCCGCTACACCGGCCGTGTGATGCGCATACGAGAGCAGCCGCAGTCGGCCTAGTCCCCCCTAGTCCCCCCACTCACACCGAGGTCTAGGCGCATGGCCTCCCGTATGGATGTCAGCAGGGGCCACAGGTCTTTCAGCAGACGTTTGGCCCACTCGATGGAGTCGCCTGCCAGGGGGGCGCCGCAATCAATACGTCGCAGCACTCCATAGAGGCGACCGATCATTTCGTTCACGTTACGCGCCTCGGCAAGGACGCTGTCTGAGACCACCATCTGCGCCTCGTCGTACTGCGCGCGATGGGCGTCCATCGCAGTGGCGGCCCTTTGACGGGTCTCGTCCGTCAAGGTATTAGTCGCCATACCCTGAACGTAGTCGGCCAGTGCGTAACGGCAACTGCGGGCTCGGCTATTGACGGCGATGTAGCAGTCACGAAGGTTTTCATGCTGCTGTCGCTCGTGTTCCCAGCGCAGTGTCCGTTGGGCGGCCTGTTGGGCCAGGTAGCCCGACGCCACAGTTCCGCCGACACCGGCGATACCGACTAGCAGAGTGGGTAGAGCTGCGTCCATCGCCTCAGTACAACAAGTCATGCCCATCCTCCCGCCCGAGGCATGCGCATTCTCGACGCTGCACCACACGGTGTGCGTAGTGCGTGCCGTCGTGTAGCCCGGTCACGCTCACGATCCTCCTGCCTTCCACGCCGCGCGAGGACCCGATCGGTCTCGCCACGAGCCAGGAGTGCGTCCTGACGCCCTGTCTAGCTGGGGTGCCAGATTCGTGCCAGGTAAGGCGGGTAACCACGGACAATGGCGGGCGCTGGAGCAACACGAAGAGGCCTCGGCTTTACCCGTTTTCGCAGGTCACAGGACGCCCAATACTCAGAAGAGCGGTGATTCCCAAGCTTATAGCGCGGGTTCGATTCCCGTCATCCGCTCCACGACAAAGCCCCAGGTCAGAGACCTGGGGCTTCTCCATTGTCTAGACCTCTCAGGGGTCGCGCCGCGCCCTCCGCGTGCCCCAACTCGCAGGAATGCCCTGCGCAGAGGGCCTTCGGCGCACCACTTGTAGCAGGTCGACCCCAGACTGTCTCGCATCATGAGACGCATTTTCAGTGATCTGTGTCAGCAACCGACTGCCGCGGGTACAAACTCGCGGTCGCCATGCGCCGACCGCCAGGCGGAAGGCCGGCACCTGAGCAGCACGGCCAGCCGGAGATCGCGAATTGTGATCGCATAGTGACGCAGTGTCAGTGCAGGGTGCTTTCATGGCCCCGTTACGCAGGGAGGCGTAGCGCGACTGATGAGGGGGACGCAGCAGTGCCTGTGATCGAGGAGTACGTGAAGGCGGACGGCACCGTGGTCAGGAGGCACACCCGCCTCCCCGCAGGTGCGCGCCGGGAGACGGCGATCCTGGGGACGATCGTGGCCGGAGTGTTCATCTTCGGCAGCGGCAACACGACTGCCACCGGCACGCAGCAGGGGCAGGAGCGGTTACCTCAGCCCCAGGCGACCACGGTGTACCCGATCAAGTGGCCGGGGTGGGCCGAATCGGCGGTGCGACCGACGCCGACGCTCTCGTACCCGATTGTCTTCCCCAGCTCGGGGAGCGGGCGGTGAGCCGCCGTCCGGCCCGACGCCGCTCGGGCGCCGAGCGCCGTCCACGGCGGCGCAAGGGCGCGATGCCGGTCCAGCTGTGGATGCTCGTGCTGGTCGCGGCGATGGTCTTGAGTCTGGTGCTGGCGGTGCTGTCGTGGCTGGCCGCGCATCACTGGGTCGTCGCTCTCCTCCTCCTGGCAGCAGCTGGTGCGGGCGCTGTGTGGCTGCATCGGCGCCAGGAGGCCGCCCGGTGGGATCGGGTCAGGGCGCAGGGGCTTCGGTACGCAGTCGAGCAGCTCGACGGCCTACACCACCGCCAGCTCGAGTTCGCTGTACGCGACCTGATGCGCCGCGACGGATGCGATGACGCGCAGCAGGTCGGCGGGCGCGGCGACAACGGGGCGGACGTGAAGGCGACCGACCCCTTCGGCCGGCTCTGGGTGATCCAGTGCAAGCACCGCAAGGCCGGCTGGTCGGGCTCCGCCGTGGGCACCCCCGATCTCCAGGTCCTCAACGGCACCGGCCGCCAGATACACGGCGGCGACGTCCTGGTCATGCTCACAAACGGGCGCTTCTCCGCACCAGCCCTCGACTTCGCCAAGTCCCAGCGCCTGCACCTGGTCGACCGCAAGCTCCTCGCCCAATGGGCCAGCGGCTCCCGCCCCCTCTGGGAACTCCTCCGCGCCGTCCCACCACCCCGAAGGCCGACTTCACTCTCCTGACCCTTCGAGGACAGCCCGGCCGTCCCCTGGACCACACAGCCAGTGGCGATGCGCCTGTGGGGATATCGCTGCGACCCGTGGGTTCAGTCCAGGCCAAGGGCTTCGAGATGAGCGAGGAAGGCCGCGACCAGTCGAGGGCGCGTGACGTCGGGGACAGGATCGTCCGGGGCATCTTCCTCGATGCCCCACTCGGTATTGAAGGTAACGGCCTTGTCCTGAGGCACGACCTGGTCCCGGAGCCAGACGACGAAGTTCGCGGCTTCTTGTGCGGTGCAGTTCTTCACCGCCACCCCCTCCGGGGACAGCACTGCGAAGCCCTCCAGTTCCTCTTCGCCGAAGGTAACCCCGAACTGCAGGCTGGTGTTGCGGACTGGGCCTGTGTCGCCTTCGTCGACCTGCAGGAAGGCTTCCGGGTCCCGTGCAAGCAGGTTGGCCCTGAAACCGTCGAACGTGAGACCCCAGGTTTCTCCGTCAATGGGCGAAAAGACGTACATCGTGCGGAGTTCGGCGAGCTGGGACGCGTCCACGGGTGCACTCCTTGGCGGTGCAGGGTGGGTCAGGGAGCGTAGCGGGCATAGCCCTTGTCGCCGTATGCCGCCATCATCACGCGCCAGTGGGCGGCGGAGTCGGGATTGTTGGTGATCGTCTCCACTCCCCGCATCTGGGTGTTGCGGGGTCGTTCAGTGCGCTCCAAGTGCCTGACCGTGATCCTCGGGTGGACATGAGCTGACACCCGTCGATGCATGAAAGGACCCCACCGGCACGTGTG
>NZ_JBEYXK010000111.1:0-21022 GCF_040645035.1 Streptomyces sp. NPDC046876
TCACCCTCGTCACCGCCGCCCACCTGTTCCTGACCGAACAGCGGAGGAGCCCAAAAGCCCCGTCCAGGGCCTGACCCTCTACCAGGCCCTGGACCTCCTCCAACACCTCATCGCCACCTGGACCGGCACCTGCCCCACCTGTCGGCAGACCATCCCATGGCAGACCTACGACACCACCTAACAAAGCACTACTAGATGCTGTTCCAGGTTCTGACCGAGAGGGAGGAGAAGAACAGCGTGGCCATCGCTTCCAACGAGTCGTTCGGCGGCTGGACCAAGACCTTCACCGACCCGCGGCTCTGCGCGGCCATCGTCGACCGACTCACCTTCAACGGCGCCATCATCAAGACCGGCACCGAGTCCTACCGACTCGCCCAGACCAAAGCCAAGCAGCAGCGAACCCAGCGATCGCCTGGAAAACACTGCGGCCCTGGCAGGCGGAGGAGCGCGCGTCTGGAGGCACCTGACGGGCTGCTGGTCGGCCATTGACATGATGGGCCTGCGGCAAGATTTCAGCTGTCTCCAGGGGGCGACGATGACGTTCAAGGCCGAAGCCGATACCGGAGTCGCCGATCGGGATGAGTGGTCCTATGCGCCAGCGGTCGGCGTCGGACCGCTCCGGTTCGGTATGACCGTCGACGAAGTGGTCGAGGCGTTTCAGGTTCTCGGCCAGACGAAGGTCAGCGATTGCCGGCACGTCCACGCGATCTTCTCGTCCACGTGGAAAATCGAGGTCCATCGCTGCGGGGTGCCCTCTTCACTGCCTGCCGTCACGGCCTACGTGAGCCAAGCCGCGGGGCTGTTCTGCATCGCAGCCGACGCCGTCCACGGTCCCCAGGTCGGGCACGATGGAATCCCGCTGGTCGGAAGGGACCTGTCGGAGCTGGAGAGCGACGAAATCGCGCATGCCGAGGCAGTGGATGGTCACTTTCGCTACACGCCCGAGGGCTATGCAGGACCGGATGATCCCGGGGTCGTCATACGCGGGCAACGCGTCGGGCAGGTTCTGCGATCGCGCCCGTTGTTCATGGTGACCCGCGACGGCGCGAATACCGAATGGGACTCGATGCCTTCCGAGGAGTACCACCATGGTCAGTCATGACCTGACCCGGTCTGCCCTATGACGAGCGGTGAAGGAGGTCGCCGGCCCATCGTCGGCTGGGGCCGCGCGAGACCGGAAGCCGGGGCCGCGGCAAGCCGGAAGGCAGACCCCCAGCCACGACGACATGGAGCCACCTGAGGCCGGAAAACTGGGGCCAGATCAGACCGTCTACGCCACACCCCCTCCGGCGCGCCGTACGACTGGCCGAGGGTGCACATCACGGACACCCACCGGGAGACCAGGCATCCACTTTCTGAGTCGCCGCGGCAGTACGGGAACGAGCCCGGCCCGAAGTGATGGGGACCCGCGGGACCTGGTGCCGGCCGCGTGGTGCGGCGGCACCGAGTTCTGCGCGGGCTCAGCTGCTGAGCACCGAGAAGCCCCACACGACGAAACCGACCGGCACGATGACGGCGACCGCACCGAGGGCGATTCCGGCCCGCGCCCGCCCGCGAGCCGGATCCGGTCGGCCGCGGTTGTCGCGCAGGGCGCCTACGCCGGAGACCAGAGCGCAGATTCCCATCGGCACGATCAGGTAGAGCGGGAAGTACCGCAGCCACAGGGGGAATACGGCGGTCGGCAGCGATGGGCAGCCGCCCATCGCCACCGCCAGGGCGCCCGCGGACAGTGAGAACGTTCCTGTCCGGGCCCGGGGGCCAGGCAGGTATTCGTCCTCGTGGCCGGAGGGCGCGGAATCCACCTCGGGGTACGGGCCGTATCCACCAGAGGGCGGGACAGAAATACGCATGCCCCAAGCCAACCGCACCCAGCCCGTCGGTCGTACCCGCGTTCGTACTCAGATTCCCCAAGGCCCCGGTCCGCAGCAGCCTGACCACTCCTGCAGCTGCTGCCGCCCAGAAGGGGCGTACGCCGCCGTGGCGGGGGAGTCGAGCCAGGACTGCAGGACGGCCACGGGGTCGAGGTGCTTGGCCGGTTCGTCGTCGCTCACCAGCCGCAGCACACCGCCGTCTTCGTCTGCGGCAACCGGGACGCCCGCCGCCGCGCCCAGGAAACAGTCGGGGCCGGCGGCCCGCTCGGCGATCCAGGCCAGCTCCGCAGGGTGCAGCCCGTCCAGGACGTCGGTGACGGCGGCGTGCGGGGTGTGCGGGTTGGCGGCGAGGACGGTAAGGGCTTGGACGCGGCGGTGCTCGGAGTGGCGTTCCAGGAGCCGGGCCGGGCGGTCGTGGTCGCGGTCGACGTTGTCGATGATGCGGATCAGGGTCCGGCTCGGCGCGGGGGAGACGACGGCCGGCTGATCCAGACAGGCAAGCTGGGCGCAGGCCCCAGCGAGGTGGTCAGGGTGAGCGCCCAGGCAGTTCCGCGATCCAGCCCACACCCAAGGGGCCTGGCCGACACCCCGGCCCCTGCCCCCGGGGCACGTGCGGGCCCGGAGACCGCGCCTACTGCGGCTGCCTCCAGTGCCAAGCCCTGGGAGAGCACGTCGAGTCCGACGCCTGCGCGTGCCCTTCCTGCGCGCACCACAAGGCGCAGATGCTGGCCGCCAACCGCGCGGAGTGACGGCACCCTCTTACGGCACGGAACGTGCCACAGCCGGATCCGCAGGACGCGGCTCCGGAAGCGCCTGAACGCCGCCGACGGCCACACAACCGCCGCCTGCCCCCTGGACAACCAGCCCGTGCCCGGCCAAGCCCTGCGGGACCAGCAGATGATCGACCGACGCCCTGCGCTGTGCCTGGCATTCGTCTGCCGACCCGATGAGGTTCTGCCGTTGGAAGAGCGCGCAGCGAACGCCGGGATCCCCGTGCAACGCTGCGAATCCGAGGGCAAGTAGCTGCGGCTTGCGGCGGCGAGGATCGAGCCCTTGCTGCCGGATCGGACGCCCCGTCGGATGGCAGGTGGCGTGATCGCCGGGGTGGCCCCTATCAACGGCAACACGGGATTTTCCGGTGGGTCTTTGCGATGCCCGCTACCGTGGTGGGGGAGATCTACGTGGAGGAGCCCATGAGCGCCCAGCCTGAACATGCGCCCGCGCCGCCGCCGGCCCCTGCGCCCACCGCGGCTGCGGAGCTTCTTGCCCGGGTTCGGAAGGACCCCCGGGCCGCGCAGTGGGTTCCGGCGTTCGAGCAGGACTGGGCTCAGGCCCTGGAGGACTCCCGCCACAGCTACAGCCTCACCCCGCTCCACCAGGTCGTCCGCGCCTGGAAGGCCCGCCTGGAGGCCGCCTCGGCCGTCGACGCCTTCATCGCCTCCGGGCTGGACGACTCCGACGGCATCGGCCTGGAAGACGTGCTCGGGGCACGCCCTTGAGCGCTTGGCCGGCCCGGCTCTCCCCCCGGGCCGCGAAGGTACTCACCGCGCTCCCCGAGCATGCGGTGGAGATGGTCCGTGACGTCCTGGACATCGCCTCCCGCGACCCGTGGTCTTTCCCGCCCTTCGACACCCGCGACCCGGAAGGAGAGGACATCCGCTCCGCCTCCGTCGGGCAGCTGACAGCCGTCTACTTCATCAACCGACCCCGCGGCCGCCTGTACGTCATCGACATCATCTGGCTCGGCTGACCCCCGCAGCGACCGTCTAAGGGCACCGCAGAACCGTCATTACCCACTCCTCTGAGGGGCGTACGTCCTGCGGCTGGCCGTTTACCAGCCAGGAGCCGTCCCACTGGACTCGCCACAGCTCACCATGAAGGTTCTCGAACTCCACGAAACCGCCAGGAGCGCCTTCAAGAAGCACGAGTTCTCGCAGCAGCACACTGTGCGTGGTGAAGCCGCGGGAGGTGCCTATGCTGCCGCCACCGGTGCGCGTGTTCTCGTATCGCATGCGCAGGTAGGGCACGGGCCACCGGGACACGACAGTCGGCCGCAGCATGCGATTGAACCGCAGAGCGGCTTCCTCTGCGTTCTCGTCACCGCGGAACTCGCACTGGTAGGCCGGGAAGACCGCCGAGACGACCTCGTTCAAGGCTTCGTTCCGCCCACGGTGGAACCCGTGCACAGCCGGTGACGCCGCTGCGACGGCATCGAATCGATAGGACCCATACGAGAATCCGGGAAGGACCGTGAGCGGTCGAGCATCCCGGCCACGGCCGAGCTGATGCTGTCTCGCGAACGCCAAAACAGTCCTGGTCAGGCCTGCGTCATGCACATCAAGCGAGTTCATCTGGTAAGCCCAGTGCCCGTCATGATCCATCGCTAGGGAGAACACGAACCGGGGCATGGGTGACCACCGCCATGCCAACGGCAGACCTGGCTCGTCCTCAACAGCCTCGATCCCCGCGACCGCCTCCTGAATGTTCACGACCCTCATCCTTCCCGACCCGATCCGGCCACCAGGGTCCGGGGGAGGAAATTCCACCGGAGCCGGGAGCGGAGTACCGTCGGCCAGGGCGCGCGGCCTGGCGGCGCCTACCGCCGCCCGAAGTGCGTTTGCCAGACGGTGCGGCAGTCGACGGGATGCTGGAGCGCCGGGTCGAGAAGGTAGACGCCGTCGTGGAACGCTTCGAAGCCGACCGACTCCCATACTTTGGCGATTTTGGCTTGAGCGGCCCGGGAGCCGGGCTTGTCGTCGTCGAAGTCGCCATCGGTGGGTGCGGGCTCGCACGCCACTGCGCAGCATCCAGCCGAAGCCGGCGGATCGCCTCCGCAGCGGCGAGCGCGCCGATACCGAACCCGCTCCACTGCCGCCGGACATGGACGCGGTCCGTGATCAGGTGCGTGCTCGGCGGTGACCGGCGGGGGCCCCGCGCTCCAGGCATGGCTGCCTTGGTTCCCGCGCTGGACGGTGTGCTGGCCGACCGGCATGTGGGGCCGGACCGGATCGGGCGGCTCCCCTGGTCATGGGGAGCAGTCCTTCGGCGTCGGGGGCAAGGCTGGTCTGCTGGGTGGTGCGGGGGGTCAGGCTGCGGCCTGGGGGGGGCATCAGGGCGGGCCATGGTCCGCCGCAGCGGATCCGGGCGTAGCGGTGGAGGTGCGAGTTGACGGCGGAGCGCACACAAGCGGTCGCGAGCCGGTCAGCCGAGGGACCGGTGGCGGCCGCGCGGGTCTGGAGTTTGTCGAAGGCCAGGCGGTCTTCGTGCCAGACGACGAGCTCGCCATCCAGGACCAGGCCGCGCGGCAAGGTCCGGGCGGCAGGTGGCCAGGTCGGGGAAGGCACCCTGCAGCAGCTTGCCGCGCCGGGACTGCAGCGAAGTCGCTCCGCCGGGCCGGGCGGCGGGTGAACAACAGGCAGCGGTAGCCGTCGTTCTCCAGACTGCGACGTATCTCATGAGACATAACTTGTGCCACGATCGAGATGTTCGGTCTGGGCTCAGCGGTTCCGCCAGTTGACGAAGGACACCTCCTCCTCCAGGACTATGCTGATCTGCTCCTGCCGGAACGCTGCGCCGCTCAGCAGTGTGCGAAGGAACTCGACCATCCCAAGGGGGGTGCAACTGCATCTCGGGGCTGGTGTGCGTCCCGCAGATCAGGACCGGCCATCGATCCGGGTCCTCGTCCATGGTCACCCAGCAGTAGAGGTCCGCGCCCGACGTCACGCCCCACGCCACGATGGACCCGGGGTGCACGTCGAAGTCGGCTTCGGCGCGGCACATCTCCCAGGTCTCGCGGGCGATCTCCGTCTCGTCTGTAGGCCTGGGCCCGCCGTGAAGGGTACCGTCGGCCTGCAGTGTCGGCAGCAGGATACTGATCCCGTCGCTGATCACCCCCGACCCGTACACCTCCATGAAACGGATGTAGTCCGAGGGGAACCGCGTCCCCCCGGCCCCCTCGACTTCGCCCCAGTCGACCCCCTCGTCCACCCATGAACCACCGGCATGAGCTCAGCAAGTGCCGCCACTGCGTCCGTCCTGCGCATGTGCCACCCTTGGTCCCGCCGACCGCACTATGCGGGCGCGTCGTCGCCGAGCGCCCAACCTATGAGGACCGACCCCGCAGTGCTCCGGGGCGCCGCCTCCGGAGCCCGGCAAGATCCGAAAGTGACGACCTGGATCCGGCCCTTGAACGGCCAAGTCGGCCCCCACCCGGCTCTAGCATGAGGCGGGGACAGCTGGGGCGGTCTCAACGGTACGTACGGTTTCGGCCGTCGCTTTTAGCCTCGGGCAGCTCTGGCAGCGTCCCGTTCACGCCGGAAGCTGACGATGTCGGCGATCAGTCCCGCGATGAACTCACTGGTGGCACCGGGATCAGTGAACGGGGCCTCTCGCCGGTCGTCGATCAGCGCGGGGAACGGCAGCACGTGGGCGGCGGTCGACGAGACCGTCGGCGGCTGGGGCTCGGCGCCGTGGAGGACGAGCATGTCAGCGATGAAGCAGGTGACGGCTCCGGCGGCGTCGCGGCCGATCCATACCGGGTAGCTTCCGTCCCCGAAGCCGCTCATGAACGCGATCAGGTTGGTGCCGCTCGCCGGATCGGACCGCATGCAGGAATGGGAGTCCGCCTCGAACCCCGGCTCCTGTTCGTAGAGCTGCGGAAGTGTGTTACGGCCGGAGGCGTCCATGAAGCAGGCCGTGCCCGTATCGACGCCGAACCCGTAGAACTCCCCAGGGCCCAGGAGACGGGCGTCCTGCTCCGGCCGCAGTGCGAGCTCCCAGCTGACGGTCGGCTCGTCGAGGATCCGCAGCATCGCGGCCGGGGTCTCGCCGTCCCACTCCTCATGCTCCCAGCGCATCGTGGCAACGAGGACGGGGTAGTCATCGGGCGGCACCGTGATGGTGAAGGCGAGGTCACTGCTGTTGACGGTGCCGGGGTCCCCTGCGAGGACCGAGCCTGTGGGAAGGTGGAGCAGGCCGGCCGGCGCAGGCTCCCCGATCACTGCGGTGCGGTCCTCGCCGCAGGTCAGACGTGTACCGGAGACGAAGAGCTCCTCCAGGGGACCCGGCTCCAACGGCCTCGGAGCCGACCAGGACGCCCCGGCCCCGGACGCCCGGCCCTCCTCGCTCGGCTGCACCAACACCAACGCGACCGAGCCACCGGCGGGCCCCAGTATCCGCGCGTCGACGTACGTCGTCCACGCACCGAACTCGGCCTTGGCCACCGTGCGGTGCTCGGCCGGGACATCCGCACCCACGTGCAACGCACTACCGGCGTTCAGGATACGGCGGCCCCTTCCGTCCGGGCGTACCGTCAGTTCGAACCGCACCCCACGCTCGGGAAACTCGGGCTCGCTGTCGGACGTGTGGCCCCACTGCCGGAAGCGGCTCATGTGCAGTCGGCCCGGCTCCAGTTGCCGGTATACGTATTCCACGGTCCGCCGTCCGTGGGCGTCGAAGAGGAACAGCCCGAGGTACGCGTGCCTCCAGTCCACATGGAAGAGGGCCTTGGGCCGCCCCTGGCGGGACAGGAGCACCGCGTACGGTTCGCCCATCTCGTCCCGGCGACGGGCCTCGCCCTCCGTCATCGGAGCGGAGGCCGCGCGCGCTGCCGGATCCCAGCCCTCGCAGTACAGCACCTCCACGACGTCGACGGTCTCAACGGCCTCGGCTGCCATGCCCACCCCTGCCACACCCCATCCGGTTTCCGATCGATCTCGGGCGTGACAGTAGCGACCGCCACTGACAAGAGTGGCTCGGGGGCGTCGCTGAGCCCGTGAGGACGGTGGTCCTGTGGGAAGCCGCGGTCAAAGCACACGCGAACGCGCCGGCACCCGGGCCCTGATCGAGGTCCTGCTCCGCAGCCGCCATCTGCCCCACGAAATTGCCATCCACGACCAGCGGTCTCTTACGTGTCTGGAGAACCGTCGAACTTCGGCTCGTACGCCCGCCCCGCCACCGCGGCGGGAAGGCCGGGGCGTGCCTGGGCGAGCATCGGCTCCACCGGCACCCGCAGCACCACCGTGACGGCCCCTGGGCCGGTCAGCCGGGGATGTTGCGGGGGTCGTCCTGGTAGGTGTACTCGGTGCGGATCTTTCCGTCGCGGTCGTGGACCACGACTTGGGACGGCTGGTGCTCCATCGCCTGCCGGCGGGCGGCAGAGATCGCGTCCTTCTGCGTCCGGTGCGGCTCACGTCCAGCGGTACCAGCCCATCGCGGGGGGCCTGCGTTCGACGCTGGAGGCTCGCCCCGTCAGCAGGAACTGACCTGCCAGGGCTAACCCGTCCCGCGACCCGTGGGTCAGCCCTCTGCCGTTCCCGGCCCTCTTGACCGGCTCTCCGTCCCTGCGGGACGGTCGCTGTGCACAACCACCCGCAACCAGCTCGACAGGTGAGACCACCATGGAGTTACGGTTCGTCGGGATGGACCCGAACACCGGAGGTGAGGGATCGCCGACGGTGTGGGGCGAAGAGAAGTCCGCAGATCTCGTCCTGCAGGGCGAGGAGGCCGACGAGCTCCTCACCGCCCTGGTCGGCTCCACCGAGTGGGTGGCCGGCCACAAGAAGGGCATCCCCGCGCACGCGCGGGTGATCCGCATCCCGGCCCGGATGGTGCCGATCCTGAGGGAGGCGTGCGATGCCGCTGAACGCGCAGGCGCTGCACGGCGCGACGTTCGCTGAGCTACTGGCTGCCACCGAGCGCACGGCCGTCCATCTGGAGATGCGCGACACCTACGCCGTCGGCGACGAAGCCGACGACTTCGCCACCTTCCTACGCACCGGTATCCCGAACCTGGACCCCACCCCCGCTCGTTTTGGCCGCAGTGGATGCCCCTGGTCAAGGAGGCTGTGGGCCGCGGGGTGGTGATGCGCCGCGCGCGGATCGTCTCCGAGCCGGTCACCGACTACATCCGCTACGAGCACGCCATCACCCCGCTCAACCTTCAGGTCGGCGAGCAGGTCCGCTGGCTGCCCCGCCGCGAAGCGAGCACCATCGCGCTCCCCGGGAACGACTTCTGGCTCCTGGACGACACGGTGGTGCAGTTCCACCACTTCACCGGCACCGGCGACTGGGCCAAGGACGGCCGCGAACGCACCACCGACCTCACCGCGGCCGCCCTGTGCCGCACCGCGTTCGAGAAGGTGTGGGAGCGCGCCATCCCCCATGCCAAGTACATCCCCTGACCATCCCCGCCCACAGGACTTTCCGACCCTCATGCCCGTCTCCCCGTCGTCCAGCGCCCAGGCCGCCCGCGAAGCCCTCGCGGTGCAAGGCCAAGACCTCCCGCATCCTCGGAGCCAAGGCCGCTCCGTCCGACACCGACATCCGGGCCTGGTGCACCGCCTGCCACGCCGAGGACCAGGCCGCGGACCTGGTGGCCACCGCCCGCGCGGTGGACTCGATGTACATGGAGTGGCGCCGCCAGCACCGCGCCGGCATGCGCCGCGCCCAGGAAGACGTCCTCGCCCGCAACGCCGCCGCCCGCACCTGCCGCGCCTACGTCTCCAACGTCATCCCCGGCTTCTTCCAGACCGCCGACTACGCCGAAGCTCAGATGCGCTCCATCACCGACTTCCAGGGCACCCCCGACGACATCCCGGAAGCCGTCGCCGCACGCCTGGCCCGCTCCTGCCTCCTCTACGAGGGCGACCACCGCTTCGTCGTCCTCATCGAGGAGTGGGTCCTGCGCACCCGGATCGGCACGCCCGCCACGATGGCCGGCCAGCTCCAGCACCTGCTCACCGTGATGCCGCTGCCGTCGGTCTCCCTGGGCATCATCCCGCTCGGCACCCCGCGCACGGTGTGGCCGCTCGAGGCGTTCTACCTCTACGACGACCGGCACACCGTGGTCGAGACCCTCACCGCCGGCATCAGCATCCGCCAGCCCCGCGAACTCGCCCACCACACCAAAGCGTTCAAGGGCCTGGCGCAGATGGCCGTCCACGGCGACGCCGCCCGCACGCTCATCCGGGCCGCCGCCGACGCCCAGGTGAATCCGTGCAACCATCCGCAACCTTCTTCAGGCCCGGGCTGCGCCGTCCGTAGCGTCGAAGCACCGACGGACCGCCGAAGCCCAATCCTGCTGCGAAAAACAGGGGTGTGCCGGCGCATCTGGAACGCGGCGGACTCGTGGTCGCGATCGTTCCCCTGCCCCTGCCCCTGCCCCTGCCCCTGCCCCTGCCTCTGCCCCTGTCTCTACCGTCTACGCGGCACGAGTCCGGTTTCGAAGGCGATGATCGCCAGGTGGACGCGGTCCCGAGCTTCGAGTTTGGCGAACAGACGCGCGACATGGGTCTTCGCGGTCGCCGCGCTGATCACGAGCCGCTCGGCTATCTCGGTGTTCGACAGTCCCTGTCCGACCAGTGCCAGCACCTCGCGCTCCCGGTCGGTGATCCCCGCGAGGAGACTTTTGTCCGCGGCGGGCCCGGCGTCCGGTTCGGGGGCCGCGGGGCCGGACGTTCCGGCGAAGTCCGCGATCAGCCGTCGGGTCACGCTCGGCGCGATCAGCGCGTCGCCCGCGGCCACCACGCGGATCGCTTCCAGGATCGCGTCCAGGGCCATGCTCTTGAGTAGGAATCCGCTGGCCCCGGCGCGCAGTGCGCCGTAGACGTACTCGTCGTGGTCGAAGGTCGTCAGTACCAAGACCTTGGGCGGGTCCGGTTCGGCGGTCGCCTGTCGGGTCGCCTCGATCCCGTCCATGCCCGGCATCCGGATGTCCATCACCACGACGTCCGGCCGCAGCTCACGCACCAGGCGTACCGCCTCGCGGCCGTCGCCGGCCTGGCCGACCACCTCCAGGTCGTCGGTGTCGCCGATCAGGATCGCGAGCCCGACCAGCATCAGCGGCTGGTCGTCGACCAGCAGTACCCGCACGCTCATGCCGGGAGCCTCGCCGTCACCCGGAATCCGCCCTCCGGACGCCGGCCCGCGCTGAACTGGCCGGACAGCAACGTCACTCGCTCGCGCATGCCGAGCAGGCCGAAGCCGCTCCCGCCGGCCGCGGAGTGCCTCGGACGGCCCGGCCCGCCGAGACCGTCGTCCCCGTCGTCCACCACCTCGATCGTCACTCCTTCCGGCTCGTAACCGACCGCGACCCGGCACGTCCGCGCCTTGGAATGCCGCACCACGTTCGTCACCGACTCCTGGATGATCCGGAACGCCGACAGTTCGATTTCCGGCGGCAGTGGACGCCGCTCGCCCCGCCAGGTCACCTGGACCCGCACCCCGGCGCCGGCCGTGCGTTCGGCGAGCTGCGGGACGTCGGCCAGACTGCCGGCCGGCGCCAGCGGAGCGGTCTGCGGCATGGCGTCGTCGGGCTCGGCGCGGCGGAGCGCCTCGAGCATGCGCTGCAGCTCCAGCAGCGTCTCTCGGCTGGTGGTCTCGATGCCGGTCAGGGCCTGCCGCGTCTGCTCGGGCTTGGTCTCCACGACCCGCGCCGCCGCTCCCGACAGCACCGTGATGATCCCGATGCTGTGCGCGACGCTGTCGTGCAGTTCGCGGGCGATCCGCAGCCGCTCGGCCATGACGACGCGGGCCGCGGTCTGCTCCTGCAGGGCTTCGAGGTAGTCACGGCGTTTGCGGTACACCCCGCCGAAGATCCACGCGACCGCGAACCACAACGCGAACTGCCCGGCCCACTGGGACGCGTCGCCGACGGTCTGCTCGCGGTCGTGGAGGCAGTTGAAGAATGCGGCCGCGACGGCCACGACGGAGCCGACGGCGGCCACCTTCGGCCGCCGGACGGCGAGGTACCAGCTCAAGCCGACGAGCAGGACGAACACGATCACGGGCCGCGCGCCGAAGGCGTCGCCGAGGACTGCTTCGCCCAGGACCGTCGCGAAGACGGCCGCCGGCAGACGGCGCACCAGCAGCACCGGCAGGGCGAGCACGATGCAGAGACCGAGCATCTGGAAGGGCGCGATGTCGGGGAACCGGAACAGGCCGTCGTAGTGCGCCCAATCAGTGGGCAGCATCGTCATGGCGAGAATCAGCGCGTACAGGCAGGTGGTGGCCAGCACCACGGCCTGTGACATCAGCCAGGTCACGCGTTTCGATGTCGACAGACGCTGGAGAAGCTGTTCCATGCGGAGATCGTATTCAGTGGCGTCGGCTCTGTGCGTCGCCCCGGGGATGTACGCCGGATACGCCCCCGGGCCGATGGCCTGGGAAGAGGTGACATCCGCCGGCCGACGCGGTGGATCGTGGTCCGTACCTAGCGTCGATCCCATGAATCGCAATCGTCGTATCAGCGCTGTCGCGGTGCTGGCGCTCGCCGCCCTCGTCACCGGAACCGGCGCCGGGTTCGCCGCCACGACCACCCCGCCGGCCACGCACGCGTTCGACACCGCACCGGCCACGGCCACCGCGCCCCCGCGGTCCTTCCAAGGCACGCTCCCCGTGCCGACCGGCCCCTACGCCGCCGGCGAGGACGTCATCCACCTCACCGACGCGGGCCGCCTGGACCCGTGGGTGCCGTCATCCGGGCCCCGCCAACTGACCGTCACGATGATCTACCCGGCCGTCCCCGGGACCGGGACTCCGGCCCCTTACATGACCCTCGCCGAGGCAGCCGGACACATCCAGCGCGCGAAGATACCGGCGAGCTCCGGCATCACCCCGCAGAACCTTTCCAGCGTCACCACTCACGCCTTCGACGGCGCGCGGCCGCAACGCGGCAAGTATCCGCTGGTGGTCCTCTCACCCGGGTTCGGGGACCCGCGCATGGTGCTCACCTCGCTCGCGACCGACCTGGCCAGTCACGGCTACGTCGTCGCGCTCGTCGGCCCCACCCACGAGGACAGCGGCGAGACGCTGGCGAACGGCCAGACGCCGCCGTGCGCGATCTGCGATGACCCGAAACTCGACATGAACACGGTCACCGCCAGCCGCGCGCTGGACGCGTCCTTCGTGATCGACCAGTTGACGCATGCCAATACCGCGTGGCGCCTGGCACACCTCATCGACAAGCACGAGATCGGCATGGCCGGACACTCCATCGGCGGAGCGTCGGCCGCCGCCACGATGATCGCCGACCCGCGAGTACGGGCCGGAGTGAACATGGACGGCAAGTTCTACCCGGTCCCGATGCCCGGCCAGATCAACCGGCCGTTCCTCATGCTGGGTGAGACCGACAACCTCCCGGTCGGCGGCCACGACACCTCGTGGGGGAATGCCTGGGCCGCCCTCGGCGGCTACAAGAAGTGGCTGGCGGTCACCGGCGCCAACCACCCCAGCTTCACTGACGTGGACCTGCTCGAGGAGCAGGCCGGGTTCCCGACACCGCCCCTCGACCCCGAACGTGGAATCGTGATCACGCGTGAGTACGTGACAGCGTTCTTCGACCAGACGCTGAAGGGGATCCACCGTCCGCTGCTGGACGGCCCCACGCCGAACAATCCGGAAGTACTCTTCCAGCCCTAGTTGTATTGCCCCGTGAGGTTGGGGACGCGGCTGGCGGGTGGTTTGCCTGCGAGCGCGGTGTGTCCGCGGTGGTGATTGTAGGAGTGCAGCCACCTGGGGAAGGCGTCGCGTCGTTGCTGTTCTGACTGGTAGGGGTGGGCGTAGGCCCATTCGTCCAGCAGGGTGCGGTTGAGGCGTTCGACCTTGCCGTTGGTTTGTGGCCGGTAGGGCCGGGTTCGCTTGTGGGTGATCCCGGCCGCTGCCAGAGCGTCGCGCCAGTCGCGGGAGCGGTAGCAGGCGCCGTTGTCGGTCAGACCTCACGGGGCAGGAACGCCGCCCGCAGCGCCCGGTCGTTGTCCAACGGCCGATAACCCGGCAGCTCCCCGGCGGCGATCTCCTCAAAGGGAAGACCGAACCGGACGGCAGCGCCGCGCATCGCCTCGAACGCCGCCTCGTCGAGCCGCCCCGACACGGAGTTGAGCAGCACATACGTGCCCTCCCTCCCCGTACCCGTCCGCGGGCGCGACGCCCGCCTGCTCCCGCACGCCTTCCCGCCAGGCGGGCCAGCGCGCGGCCGCCTCCACGGCCATGGCCAGGCGCAGCGCACCGTGCCGGGTCCGCAGGCCGGCCGCGGTCACCTCGCCCAGCACGCCGAGCATCGCCCCGGCAGCCTGCGAGGCGCCAGGACCACCGGCCCGAAACAACGACCCGCAGCCTGGGCTCCGCACGGGCCAGGGCGTACGCGATCGACCGCCCAAGAACCCCCGCGCCCACGACCACCAGGTCGACCTCGGCCACCGCATCCCTTCCCGCACCCACCGGCCCACAGGATGCCCCCGCACCGCCCGGCCACACCCTCCCGCGGTGGAGCCGGCGACATCGGGACCGGTTCCCCCGTGGCTGTGCGGGCGGCGCTGCGGGGCCCGATCGGCGCGGGGGTGGCGGCTCAGAAGCTGACCGAGGCTCTCGGGGTGCCGCTGCCGATCCGCCGGCCGCGGGTGACCGCGGCGGCGGTCGGCCACCTCGTCCGCGCCGGCCTGCTGGCCTACCTCGGCGGGGAGCTCGAGTTCCCCGACGTCCACCCGGACCAGCTGGCTGCCCTCGGCCGCAGCCGGGACCTGCCGGCCTTGCTCGACCGGCACGTCCCCCTCGGCCCGGACCAGGCCGCGCGGCGGCTCGGGGGTGCGACGTACGGACTTCGACCTGATCGCCGGCCGGCTCGGGTGGCTGTCCCCGGTCGCCTCCGTGGACATCGACTACAAGCACTACGGCGGCGTGACCACGGTCTCCCTCTACTGAGCTCAGGACCTGGCGCTGCTGCCGGTCATCCGCCCCCTGGTGGACTGGCGGGCCGTGCGCACCACCGGGGCGGGCCGCCGCTCCCCGCTCGCCGCCCTCGACCGAGCTCCAGACGCTGCTCAGTGAGGCGGCGAAGGCAAAGAAGTGAAGCCGTACACGGGAGCCCCTGTCACCATCTGCAGCGCCCGTGGCTGCCTGGCCGACGACGCCGAAGGGGCAGACCGGTTGTCCGGCTGGTCCACCGACGAGGACGCTGAGGCGCTGCGCCCTCTGACGGGCCGGGAGTGGGGGGCGTCGGTGCGTCGGCTGACCGTACCGGACGCGCGGCCGCTGGCGGTGCTGGGCGGCGTGAGGATGGTGGAACGGGTCCGGCCGGGGTCGGGCGGCCTGCGCGTGACGCTGGACTGGCCGGCCGGCCTGCGGGGCGCCGCCACGGACGGCTTGGCGGGGGTGGCCCGCCACGGTGTGCCGTATGTCCAGCCGGGCCTGGGGTGTGCGTGCTCCCGGCAGGACTGCGGCGGCCTGGTGGTGGCGGTTGGTGCGCGGAGCACGGGGGCATCGCGCCGGCAATGGAGTGGCACCCCGGCGGCGGGATCCGCTGCACGGCGCTCCACCGCCGCCGCGCAGCGGCGATGCGCGCCGGCACCGTATTGGACTGGTCGGACCAGACCGAAGCCGCGGGCCCGCCGGAGGTCCCGACGTACATCTAGTACTCCAGCTGTAGTTCTTGATCACTGTTGCGGAGCGACCTGTCGTTGCCGCCGCCCGTCGTCGATCACGGGTGGCCTCATCCGTGCTACTGCGCCGGGCGGACTGGAAGGCTGAGCTCATGGCTTCGAGCATCGTCTCCAGTACACCGAGTATCTGCGGACTGGTACGAGCGCCCTCTGGGTTCGGTTGCGGGAGCTCCTTCAGGACCAAGGGCTTGACCCTGAGGTGACGGTCGTCGTTGGCATCTTGCAGGAGGGCCCCGATCACGAGGATGGCCAAGTCTCCGGCGACGGCAGGGTCTACAGGTCCAGCCTCTTCTATTGCTCAGAAACGGCTCGGGTTCTCATCAACATGAGGGGTCTTCACCGGGGTCGCCTGATCCGCCTCGATGGTCCTGGCCGCCTCGGCTGCTTCCCGGAAGGTGACGACCGCCTCGCCGTTCTCCCGCGCCCATGCGGTGAGCATCCTGATGGGCTCCTCCAGGGTTCGCCCGAGATCGGTCAGGCCGTACTCCACGCGCGGCGGCGCCTCGGCGTACGCGTGCCGCTCGACGAGCCCGTTGGCTTGGAGCCGACGCAACGTCTGGGTCAGTACCTTGCGCGAAATGCCACCGCTCAGCTCGACCAGCTCGCCGTGGCGCAACGGGCCGTCGGTCAGCGCGAAGAGCGTGACCATGGACCACTTGCTGGCGATGATCTCCATGGCCAGGAGAGCGGGACAGTCGGCGAGGAAGGCAATTCCGGGTCGCAGGCTCATGCCCCGAAGGTTACCTGGAGGTACCTGACGGCCGCCTATCGTCGTCGAGGTGCGCACGCCCCCTTACTCGCATCTCGCACGATTGAGGTTTCAGCCATGTTCGTCTCCCTTGGCGTCGTCACCGTGTTCATGTCGGCGCTTCTCCTGGTATCGGCCGGGGCCAAGTCTCTGCGGACGCGGCACATCACCGAGCAGATGTCCACCCTCGGAGTGCCGCAGAGCATGATGGCTTTCCTGATCGGCGCTCAGATCGCGGGCGCGGCCGGTGTGATCGCCGGCCTCTGGTGGGGACCCGTCGGAATCGCCGCCGCGATCGGCCTGACGCTCTATTCCGCCGGGGCGGTCGCCTTCCACCTGCGCGTCGGCGACCGCAAAGGCGCGTCTCCGGCGGTGGTCCTCACTATGGCCTCCGTCGCCCTGATCGTGCTGCGTGCTGCCACCCTCTGACAGCGGACAGCCGGTCTGACGCTGGCCTTGATCGTGCTGAGTGAGGTTGGTCTCCGGTGAGGACGGCCACCGTTGATCATCGTGAGTTGTGTCGACAAACGAAGATCAGCCGGTGGCCGGGGGTCACAGCGTAGATCCTGCTCGGTGGCAATCGGTATTCGAGGGCCTGATGGGCAAGGTGGCGGGCCGGTTCACCCGGGTGGAACCCCGCCGCCGAGCAAGGGCGTTCGTGCTGGGGCTGCTCGCGGACCTGCCAAGGAAGAACTGCTGGACGATCGCCGAGCACGCCGGTAACGCCAGCCCGGCCGGCGTGCAGCACCTGCTCAGCCGGGCCCGTTGGGATGCCGACCGAGTGCGTGACGACATACGGGACTTCGTAGTCGAGCCACCACCATCGGGCTCGGGTCAGCGGAAGGCCGTCAGCCCGGCGAACTCGCCCCAGCGTCCTTGCGAGCCCTGGAAAACGCAGGAACCCTCGTACAGGACCAAGCAGTCCGACCGGCCAGAACCGACAAACCCACACGATCAGGCAACCACAAGACCGTCATACCGGCTCAGAACGACCTCTGAGGCTTCCTCTTGAACTGAGGATCTTGCGCTCGCCGACCGAGAGCTCGAACTCCGTCAGCGGCGGTCCGCTCTGCGCCGGCAGTTCGGTGCTGAACACGCCCGCGCCAACTCCCCTGCGTGCAGCGCCCTGTGTGTTGTGCTCCCCAGACATGCGGTGACCGTACCGGTTTCGCACAGTGCGGTACACATCGCCTTGCGTGACGGGTGCCGATTGGCCCGCCGCGGCAGCCCCTCACTGCCGGCCGGGCGAGCAAGTCAGCTGTCCGAATGTTCACCTGCATGGGTCCAGTGTGCGTGATGGGCTCAGAGCTGGTCTGCTGGACGTAGGGGTGCCCATATACGCCTACCACGGAGAGATCCAGATGAGTGTCCATCGAGTGGCGCAGTCGCTGCGGTCGGCGGCCCCTTGGAGATCGTCGAGCGTGAGGTCCCGCAGCCCGGCCCCGGACACGTGAGGATCGCTGTCGAGGCGTGCGCTATCTGCCACAGCGACGCCGCATTCGTGAATGCCCTCCTGCCTGGCGTCCGGTTCCCCCTGGTCCCCGGGCACGAGATCGCCGGGCGAATCGAAGAGGTCGGCGAGGGAACATACAGCGGCTGGCGGGTGGGCGACCGTGTGGCCGTGGGCTGGTTCGGCGGCAGCTGCTGGCACTGCACGCCGTGCAGACAAGGCGACTTCATTGTGTGCGAGAAGCTGAAGGTACCCGGATGGACATACGACGGAGGGTTCGCCGACACGGTGATCGCACCGGCCGACGCCCTGGCACGGATCCCCGACGCCCTGGGGGCGACCGGCGCGGCGCCCCTGGCCTGTGCTGGGGTGACCGTGTACAACGGACTGCGCCGCAGCTCCGCACGGCCCGGCGATCGGGTCGCCGTACTCGGCATCGGCGGCCTTGGCCACCTGGGAAACGAAGTATGCGGCCGCGATGGGGTTCGAGACCGTTGCCATCGCCCGTGGGCCGGACAAGGCCGACTTCGCCAAGCAGCTCGGTGCCCACCATTAGGTCGACAGCACGGCGGACACCACAGTCGCGGACGCGCTGCGGTCACTCGGTGGCGCCAGAGTGGTTCTCGCCACTGCAGCCAACTCCGCAGCTATCACGGCGACGGTGGAAGGGCTCAGCCCCCGCGGCGAGCTTGTGGTCATCGGCGCCGACGCCGAGCCGCTGGGAATCAGCCCTAACCAGCTCATACTGAGCGGCAAAGTCATCCGCGGCCACCCGTCCGGCACCGCCCAGGACGTGCAGGACACCATGGCGTTCAGCGCCCTGCATGGGATCCGCCCGATGATCGAGACCGTGCCGCTGGACCAAGCGGATGAGGCGTACAAGAGGATGCTGTCCGGCGCCGCCCGCTTCCGGATGGTGCTCACCACCGGCTGAAGCCGCGGCGATGCGAACCCCCATGCGTCTGATGGAGCGCTTCCCAACCAAGCGCGCCGGCTCCCGCACCGTCGAGAGCGACTTCTCCCACGAAGGCATCCGCCCTCGTCGGCGTACTGCCATTTGCTGTGCGAACCGAGCCCTCCGCTGCTCATTTCGCCCGGACGGCTCTTGTGCCCGGCCTTCCACGTGCGCGGCGCAGTGGTCTTGGGATGCGCCAGGAGACGGTCCCTGAGTCACGGCCGGGGTTTCATGTCAGGGAGTGCGCAAGGGTTCTTCCGCGTCGGGCCCCTCCCAGAATTCGGGGCCGAGAGTGTCTTTCAGCAGGGCGTACATACTCTTACGGAACTGGGCGGTCACAAGCCACGGCCGGGTGAAGATTCGGATCCCTCCGACCTCGCCCGCATCGTTGAACGTGAAGATCTCGACCAGTTGCTGAACGTGACCGCCGTCCACGTTTTCGTCGATCACCACCGCGAATCCCGTCTGGCCCTCAATGTCGAGAACGGCACGTACCTTGAGGTCGCTGAAACTTTGCGCCGCCGCTTGGAGGATGGGCCCGACGACAGCTTTCCCTGTCGGCTCTTCGCGCAGGATGGGGGAGTACAGGGTGACGTCCTGCGCCAGCGGGGGGACGGCTGGATGGTCTACCCAAACCGGTGTCGGCCCTTCCGGGGCATACGGTCCAGATCCTAGGGTCGGGTCGGCGAGAGCGGGGTCTGTCTGCGCGATCACTTCGCGCAGAACGGCCATGAACGGCCACGGCCGACCGTAGACGTCGATTGTGTCGATCAGGCCCGCAGTGTTGCGACGGGCCAGCGCTACGATCTCTGTCTCTCGTCCGCCGGTGCTCGCGCTGTAGACGACCCCCTCCACATCATCTCCCCTGAGTCGGGCAGTGGCTTCGGGCGCGCCGAGCGCCTGCTGGTACGTACCGAGAGCTGCCGAAGCAGCGTCACGACCGGCGATGCGGGGCGCAGCCAGTGGAGTCGCGAGAGAGACGTCTTCGGCAAGCGCTGTGGGGGCCTGTCCCGAAAGTGCAGCGTTCAACTGATCCGACATCACACGCCCTCCTCGTAGTCACGATCAAGGCGAGCCTGGGCTTCGGGGAATACTCGGGCGCGAGGTCGTGCGGGCGCGCTCGGCGCCGGCGCCCTTAGGCCACCAAGTAGCTTCTGACATGCAGCAGCTGTACCCAGGCGGTGTCACGGATGGGTACGCCGCAGGTAGGTTCGTCGCTGCCTTTCCAGCATGCGCCTGGAGCATGGCGCGGCGCATGCGGAAGAAGGCGGGGCCCTAGCGCAGGACGGCGACCAGTGATGCACTTCAGCCGCCGGTCCAGCGCCCACCGGGCGCCGCCCTGGCCGAGCCGACGCCACTGCACGCTGCCCGCTGGGGTCGATGCGACGACCGACCGGCTCACCTGCGCGCCCAGGGCCTGTTGCTGTCCGGGCAGCGGCGGGCCCTGGTCCTTGTCGACCAGGGCGATCGGCAATCGGTGCAGGTTCCCGTTCGGGTCGAGGATGCCGCCCATCTAGAGCAGCGTGAGAAACAGCGTCACCAGCGCGCACAGGACAGTCGGCACCAGCCACAACCGTCCATGACGAGCCACAGCAAAGGCGCGCGCGAGCGCTTGCCGCTGCCCGGAACCCGCCGAGGTCATGGAACTCCAATGGGGATACGACCCTGCGCCGTCGGGATTCGCCTGCGGGGTCGGCGGTTCGCAGGAGCCACACGCGTGTGCATCAGCTGCCCGCACCCTTGGAAGTAGGGGATTACCGCGGACCCCGCAGGGACGATAACCATCTGTCGGCAGGGCATCACTCAACGACACGGCCGGTGCCCGTGTCGAGCGTGGTTGACGGCAGTCACGAAATGAATCTGCACAGTCGCCCCAGCATGCACCCACGTTCCCTCGCCGCCTGCGCTCGCGGACGTTCACCGGAGGCCGGATACTCGATGCGGGCCGTATGCCTCCGCGCCGCGGCCCGGGTGAGGAAGGGAGTCATCGTTTCGGCCCTGACCGATATGGAGATTGCGTCGTGCGCTCCCGAAGAAACCCGCTGACTCCTGTCGACGGTCGGTGAATCTGCGTAGCGGGGATGCTCCTGACCTGGTGTTGTGCAGTTTGGGTGAGCGGGTTTTCGGTTGGGTAGCTCATTGAATCTGCGCAGGATTGGAATACTTCGGCCGTCTGACCTGTGGTGTTTCTGGCTCCGGGCATGCCTGTGCAGGTTGGTTGAGTACTCCGCAGGTCCCGTGATCCCCGGTATGTGGCGGCGGCTACGGGGCGGGGTTGATGTCGAGCCAGGTGGTGGGGATGAGTTTTTCGCCGTGGCGCCAGTTGTAGCGGACGGATGCCTGGTACCAGGCGTGGGGCAGGTCGGCGTGGTCGCTAACTGTTGCGGGTCATGACGTTGGTGACGCGAGCTGTTGGCAGATCAGCTGGTGAGCAAGTTGTGCCGTCGCGAGCAGTTCCTCGCGAGCCGTGTCGACGTTGGACCGCACTGACAATCCGTGCCAGACGGATTGGATGAGCCCGGTCAGGGCTGCCGCGTTGGTGCCCGCGGTGAGTTCCCGGTCCTG
>NZ_JBEYXK010000112.1:0-17441 GCF_040645035.1 Streptomyces sp. NPDC046876
AGGAACCTCATCCACCGGAGTGGACGGGGTATCAACTTCTGGCGTTGATTTTTGGCACGCTGTTGAGTTCTCAAGGAACGGACGCTTCCTTTGTATTCACCCGCAGTAACACTTACTGGGGCTTTCCTCCGGGCTTCGTTCTTCGTTTTTTCTTTCTTGCGATTCAGACTCTATCAGAGTCTTTCTCGCTCCGCCTTCCGGGCTTTCGCTTTCGCGTTTTCCCTTTCGGCGGTTCCGACTCTATCAGATCCTTTCGGGCCTGACTCCCGGTCAGCGGGATTTGCCGTCGGGCCCGTTGGGCCCTCGTGACGAGTGAGACATTAGCGGATTCCTTGCCCCCGAACCTAATCGGCGACTGCGTCCTAGAACGCGGATTCCTCATTCGCAAATACGCATGAGAACAAGACGGCAGAGTGCGCCGTTCGTTCGAGTGTGTAGTGCGGGATGGCTGTCCGGGGACCGACCAAGGTCGGCGCTCACGTCGGACAACTCGAAGAACCTTACGGATCGCGTATGGGTGTGTCAACTCGCGGAACTCCCGGACAGGAGCCGTCCGAAGGGCTAGCCTGCCCCCATGACTACGCATGCGCTCACGCTCAGCCTTCGCTGGTGGGCCGCCTGACGGCGGCCGGCACCTCCACGCGAGCACGCATGCGCTCACGGCCGCCGCCTCGGCGGCCGTTTCTGTTTCTCCCTCCCGGGAGTGGCTCGGTCGCCCGGCGCGGTGGCCCCGTCACCGACCTGCACCACCACTACTCACAGGGAGAGCAGCAGACATGACGAGGATCTTCAGCGGGATCACGCCGTCCGGGCACCTGACGCTGGGCAACTACCTCGGGGCCCTGCGGCAGTGGGTCGCGGCCGAGCACGCGCCCGCGGACGCGTTGTTCTGCGTGGTGGACCTGCACGCCCTGACCGTCGAACACGATCCGGCGCGGGTGCGGCGCCTCAGCCGGCAGGCCGCGACGCTCTTCCTCGCCGCCGGGCTGGATCCGCGGCAGTGCACCCTCTTCGTACAGAGCCACGTCGGCGAGCACACCCGGCTCTCCTATCTGCTGGAGTGCACCGCCACCGACGGGGAGCTGCGGCGCATGATCCAGTACCGGGAGAAGGCGGCGAAGGCTGAGGCCGCCGGGCAGGGGGTGCGACTGTCGCTGCTGACGTACCCCGTGCTGATGGCCGCCGACATCCTGGCCTACGCGGCGGACGAGGTGCCGGTGGGCGAGGACCAGCGCCAGCACGTGGAGTTGACCCGGGATCTGGCGGTGCGGTTCAACCAGCGGTACGGGCACACCTTCACCGTGCCCAGGGTGACGCTTCCCGCCGTGGGCGCGCGGGTCATGGACCTTCAGGATCCGAGCTCGAAGATGGGGAAGTCCAGTGCGAACGGCGCCGGGATCGTCTACCTGCTGGACGAGCCTGCGGTGATCACCAAGAAGGTGATGCGGGCCGTGACGGACAGCGGGGACGGCGGGGTGGTCTACGACCGGGCCGCGCGGCCCGGGGTGGCGAACCTGCTGGACATCCTCGCCGCCTGTACGGGCGGGGAGCCGGAGAAGCTGGCCGACGGGTACGCGCAGTACGGGCCGCTGAAGCGGGACGTCGCCGATGCCGTGGTGGAGCTGCTGCGGCCGCTGCAGGAGCGGCACGCCGAGTTGGCGGCCGATCCGGGCGAGGTGGAGCGGGTGCTGCGGGAGGGGGCCGGGCGGGCACGGGCCATCGCGCGGCCGGTGGTGGACCGGGCGTACGAGGCCATCGGGCTGCTGGCGCCCTGAAACCGGTGGACCGGTGGAGGGGAGGGCGGCCCCGCGCGCTTGCGGGGGCCGCTCGTCCCTTCACACCTCTCGTACGCCGGTTGCCGCGCCGGTTGCTGCGTCAGTTGCTGCCGGAGGCGAGTTCACGGCTGCGGTCGCGGGCCGCTTCGAGGGCGGCGATGAGGGCGGCGCGCACGCCGTGGCGTTCGAGTTCGACGATGGCGTTGATGGTGGTGCCGGCGGGGCTGGTGACGGCCTCGCGGAGCTTGACGGGGTGTTCGCCGCTGTCGCGGAGCATCACGGCGGCGCCGATGGCGGCCTGGACGATGAGGTCGTGGGCCTGGGCGCGGGGCAGGCCGAGGAGGATGCCGGCGTCGGTCATCGCCTCGACGAGGAAGTAGAAGTAGGCGGGTCCGGAGCCGGAGAGGGCGGTGGCGGCGTCCTGCTGGGACTCGGGGACGCGCAGGGTCTTGCCGACGCCGCCGAAGATCTCCTCGGCGTGGGCGAGGTGCGCGGCGGTCGCGTGGCTGCCGGCCGAGATGACGGACATGGCCTCGTCGACGAGGGCGGGGGTGTTGGTCATGACGCGGACGACGGGGGTGCCGGGGGCGAGGCGCTCCTCGAAGAAGGAGGTGGGGATGCCGGCGGCGCCGCTGATGACCAGGCGGTCGGCGGGGACGTGCGGGGCGAGCTCTTCGAGGAGCTTGCCCATGTCCTGCGGCTTGACGGTGAGGATGAGGGTGTCGGCGCGCTTGGCGGCTTCGGCGTTGCTGACGGCCTCGACGCCGTAGCGGGCGCGGAGCTCCTCGGCGCGTTCGGCGCGGCGGGCGGTGACGAGGAGCTTTCCGGCGGGCCAGCCTCCGCGGATCATTCCGCTGAGCAGGGCCTCGCCGATCTTTCCGGTACCGAGGACTGCGACTGTCTGGGTCATGCCCGAATTCACCTCGCCGAACTGACGGACGTACGTCGTACGCGGCCATCCTTGCACTCGGGCGGGGTGCGGGGGGCGTGGTGTCCGCTCCGTGGTCAGGGGGTGCGGCGGCGGAGGGTGGCCGCGCCGAGGGCGAGGACGAGCAGGGCGCAGGCGGCGACGACCACGGCGTCGCGGACGAAGTCGGCGGTCATGTCGGTGTGGGTGAGGACCTGGGTCATGCCGTCGACTGCGTACGACATGGGCAGGACGTCGGAGACGGCTTCGAGGGCGGGCTGCATGGTGCTGCGGGCTGCGAAGAGGCCGCACAGCAGCAGCTGGGGGAAGATCACGGCCGGCATGAACTGGACGGCCTGGAACTCGGAGGCCGCGAAGGCGGAGACGAACAGGCCGAGTGCGGTGCCGAGGAGGGCGTCGAGGAGGGCGACGAGCAGGAGCAGCCAGGGCGAGCCGACGACGTCGAGGCCGAGGAGCCACAGGGCGAGGCCGGTGGCGAGGAGGGATTGGGCGACGGCGACGGCGCCGAAGGCGAGGGCGTAGCCGGCGATGAGGTCGCCCTTGCCCAGCGGCATGGCGAGGAGGCGTTCGAGGGTGCCGGAGGTGCGTTCGCGCAGGGTGGCGATGGAGGTCACCAGGAACATGGTGATGAGGGGGAAGATCCCGAGGAGGGATGCGCCGATGCTGTCGAAGGTGCGGGGGCTGCCGTCGAAGACGTAGCGCAGCAGGGTCAGCATCAGTACGGGCACGAGCAGCATCAGGGCGATGGAGCGCGGGTCGTGGCGCAGCTGGCGCAGGACGCGGCCGGCGGAGGCGGTGGTGCGGGCGGCGCTGATGGCCCGGGTGGCGGGGGTGGCCGGGGTGGCGGTCATCGCGGTTGCTCCTGGGGTCGGGGTGCGCGGGCGGCGGCTTCGTCGACGAGGCGGAGGAAGCCCTCCTCGACGGTGGCGGCGTGGGTGCGGGTGCGCAGGGCGTCGGGGGTGTCCTGGGCGAGGAGGCGGCCCTCGCGCATGAGGAGGAGGTCGTGGCAGCGCTCGGCCTCGTCCATGACGTGGGAGGAGACGAGGATCGTGGTGCCGCGGCCGGCGGCGAGCTCGTGGAAGAGGTTCCACAGGTCGCGGCGCAGGACGGGGTCGAGGCCGACGGTGGGTTCGTCGAGGACGAGGAGCTCGGGGGTGCCGAGCAGGGCGACGGCGAGGGAGACGCGGCTGCGCTGGCCGCCGGAGAGGTGGCCGGCGAGGGCGTCGGCGTGGGTGGTGAGGTCGACGTCGGCGAGGGCGCGGGTGACGGTGGCGCGGCGGCGGTCCGCGGCGGCGCGGCCGGGGTCGAGGACGGCGGCGAAGTAGTCGAGGTTCTGGCGGACGGTGAGGTCGTCGTAGACGGAGGGCGCCTGGGTGACGTAGCCGATGCGGGAGCGCAGGTCCGGGTGGCCGGCGGGGCGGCCGAGGACGTCGAGGGTGCCGGTGACGTGGGCCTGGGTGCCGACGACGGCGCGCATGAGGGTGGATTTGCCGCAGCCGGAGGGGCCGAGGAGGCCGGTGATGCGGGCGCGGGGGACGTCGAAGGCGAGGGAGTCGAGGACGGTGCGGGGGTGCCGGCCGGTGCCGCGGCGGACGGTGAGGGCGTGGGCGTGGATCGCGGCGGGGGTCGGGGCGGTGGTGGTGGCCGGGGGCGCTGTCGCGTCGTCGGCGGTCTCTTGCTCCGGATTATTCATCACGTGATGAATAATGCTCCGGGCTATGCCGGGGCGTCAACAGTCGGGGCGGCTTGTGAGCGGCCGGGGCTTCGGGGCGCAGGGGTCGAGGGTCATTCCGCCGACCCGGGCCGCGGCCGGAACGGGCCCCAGTCATGAGGGGCGCCTCTTACGTGTTCGAAGGTGACCGTGGCTCCACCTTGCTCAGACCGGCGGAAGTCGACCTTGCCGGCGATGAACTGCGCTTCGTCGAACTTGATCGTTCCCCGATCGAACTGTGCGAGATGGAAAGGGACCTCGGCGCCACGGAACCGCGCGAACCCGAAGTCGACCGAGGCGCCGACGAACTGCGTGAAGACGAAGTCCACCATGCCGGCACCGAAGACGGTCGGGCTGAAGCCAATCGCGCCGCCGGACAACCAGGCCCCCTGGAAGCTGACCCGAGCACCCCTGAACTCGGCATGGGCGAAGTCGACCGCGCCGGCGTCGAAATCCGCGCCGGCGAAGGAGACCGTGCCGGACGTGAAGCGGGCGTAGGCGAAGCCGACGGTCGCACCCCTGAACTTGGCCTGGCCGAGGTGGACCGTGGCACCGTCGAAGTCCGCATCGCCGAAGTCGACCGTGCCGCGGTTGAACCCCACCTCGCCGAAGTCCACCTCACCACCGGTGAACCTCGCGCCACGGAAGTCGGCCACGACGCCCAGGGCGTCACTGCCGAACTGCGTATGCAGGAACAGGAACCTGTCGCCGACGAAATGCGCACTGTTGAACGAGATCCTTCCCTCGAAGTGGCATTCCGAGAGGTCTCCGCCGTCGAAGGTGGCGCGCGTGAAGTCGAACTCGTAGCGCGACCACGAGGTCCGGGCGGAGGTTCGGCTGTGATCGCGGATGACCCGGATGATGGTGTGCCGGACCTCGCGATCGCCCTCCTTGTACGCCGCCGCATCCGGATCGGGCTCGTACGGCATGCGCAGGTAGGCGCACAGGACGTCGATGCACACCTGCCGCTGCTCGTCCCAGTCGTCGGCGAGCCGGGTCATGGCGTGGACGCCGGCCAGGCGCACCGCAGCCCGGTCGTGGCCGAGCTGCTCCGCGGCGGTTGCGTAGCGCTCGGCGAGCCGGTCGGCGTCGGCCCGGTGGGCGTCGCCCTCGGCCAGGCGCTGCTTGCGGTAGGCGTGGACACCGGCGAGAACGGCGAGGACGAAGGCGAGCGCCGCGAGCGTGGTGCGGATCAGATCGTGGGCGGGTACCGGAGTCGGCTGGACGTCTCCGTGCGGCGCGAGGCTGCGGAAGAGGAAGAAGACCCCCATGCCCACGGCCAACGCCGCCAGGAGGGTGAGCGGGCCGACCAGCCAGACGTTCCACAGCTCAGGTGCGTACCGGCCGCGTGGTGCGGAGTCGGGGCGCGGGCGGCGGCGGTCAGCTGTCACCTCTCGATCGTGCTGGTGCTCCCGCTCAGCCGGCACCCTGTGGCGGCCGTTAGGCGGAACGGGGCGGTGCCCCGGGGTGGGGGACGGTTACTTCTTGCGCTTGGGGCGGCGCGCCGCCGGGTTGCCCGTGCGGCTGCTGCGGCGGCGGTCGTACTCCGCCTTGGCGCGCTCGTACTCGGTGCGGCGCAGCTTCTCGCCGGGCGCCTCGGAGAGGCAGCGCAGGAAGTAGGCGATGAGGGAGCCGATGAAACCGATCGTCTTCAGGCCCTTGAGGGCGGCCTCGTCGGAGGACGGCCGCGGGCGGCTGCCGAAGGACTCCCAGGTCTTGGCGAAGGCGATGGCGCTGGCGATCGCGAAGAGGACGACGACGGAGATGCTGAGGAACGGGCCGACGTTGCCGATCTCCAGGCCCTCGTAGGCCATGCGCAGCAGGTAGGCCGCGACGAAGGCGGCGCCGAGCGAGCCGGCGGCGAGGACCACGCGGCGCAGGGCGTAGCCGCCGTCGTGCGCCACCCAGGTGGTGCCGAAGAAGCGGATCGGCTCCGGCCGGGGGCCGGCCGGTGCGGCCTGGGCGGCGGCCGGGGTGGCCGGCGCGGCGGGGGTCTGCTGCTGCTCGTCGCTCACATCGGCGATTATCCCCCGCCGGGGCGCGGCGGCCCGGTCCGTCTCACGTGTCAGACGGGCCGGGCGCGGCCGCGCGGTCAGCTGCAGGCGGAGGCGACGTAGCCGTCGCTGCCGGTGTGGACGTAGGCGTCGGAGACGAACTCGCCGTTGCCGACGCAGTCCCAGATGCCGGTGGTGCCGTACGGGCCGCTGACCCGCTCGCCGTCCGTCTGGCAGCGGATCGTGACGGACGCGCCGTACGGGAGGACCCTGACGATGGAATAGGCGGTGCCGGGACCGCTGCGGACGTTCACCCGGTAGCCCGGGGCGACCGGGAACGTCTGGAATCCGGACCCGGAATCGAGGGTCTGGAATTGGCTGGATTCGTTCGCTGCCGACATGTGAAAACTCCCCCCTTGGCATTGCTCTGCGCAACTCGCGCAGGTTAGCAGGCCCTTGGAGGTGCGTACGGGGCATCGACTAGGCTCCGGCGGGGGTGGTGAGCGGTGCAGTCGCTGCGCGCGGACTACGTGGGCTTTCCGGAATACGCCGGCCAGTACCGGCTCGAGTCCGTACTCGGATCCGGCGGCATGGGGATCGTCCATCTGGCCACGTCCGGCTCCGGGCTGAAACTCGCCGTCAAGATCGTGCACCCCCAGCACGCGGTCGACCCGGAATTCCGCGCCCGGTTCCGGCAGGAGGTCACCGCCGCCCGGCGGGTCAGCGGGGCGTTCACCGCGCCGGTCGTGGACGCCGACCCGGACGCGGAGCGGCCCTGGATGGCCACGCTGTTCATCGACGCCCCGACGCTGTCCGAGCGCGTACGGGAACGGGTGCTGGACGAGGCCGAACTGATGCGGCTCGCGGCCGGGCTGGCGGAGGCGCTGCGCGACATCCACCGGGCCGGGGTCGTGCACCGCGACCTGAAGCCGAGCAATGTGCTGATGGCGCCGGACGGGGTGCGGGTGATCGACTTCGGGATCTCCCGGCCCGCCGACAGCGATCTGCGCACCGAGACGGGGAAGCTGATCGGGACGCCGCCGTTTATGGCGCCCGAGCAGTTCCAGCGGCCGCGGGAGGTGGGGTCGGCCGCGGACGTGTTCGCGCTGGGGGCCGTTCTGGTGCACGCGGCCACCGGGCGGGGGCCCTTCGACTCCGACAGCCACTACCTGGTGGCCTACCAGGTGGTGCACGGCGAGCCCGATCTGACCGGCCTGCCGGCGCCGCTCGCCCCGCTCGTGGCGCGGTGCCTGGCGAAGGACCCGGCCGAGCGGCCCACGGCCGACGCGCTGATCTCGGCGATGCGGGCGCTGGCGTACCCGACGGGTGAGGACACCCAGACCTTCGTGCCGCGGCCGCGGCGGCCGTCCGCGGCCCCGCCGCCGTCGCCGATGCCCGGGGCGGCCGAGGTGGCGACGCACCGGCGCGAGCGGGTGGCCGCCGTGGCCGAGCCCGGGACGCCGTCTGCGGGGCGGCGGCGGATGCGGGTGGCGGTCGCCGCCGGGGTGGGGCTGCTGCTCGTGGGGGGCGGGGTGATGGGTGCCTGCTCGTACCTGTGGGGTGGCGACGACGCCGGTGGGGCGGGGCCGACGGGATCGGCGGGGGCTGCGGCTGCCGGGAAGCCGTTCGCGCCGTGGTCGCGGGAGCTGGGGCGGCCGGCGACCGGGACGGCGGGGCCCGCGGGGGCCGCGGGGCCGGCCGGGACCGCGCCGTCGGCGTGCTCCTGGGCCGACGGGGCGCTGTACTGCGCGGGGTCCGGGCTGGGTGCGGCCCGGCTGGATCCCGCCGACGGCTCGGTGGTGTGGTCCGTGCAGGCCTCCCCCGGCACGGTGGAGACCGCCGCTCCGCTGCACGACGCCGGGCTGGTGCTGACCACGTCGGCCGCCGGGCGGACGCTGCGGGCGCTGGATCCGGCGACCGGGGCGGAGCGGTGGAAGCGGGTGCTGCTCGCCGGGTCGCGGGTCGTGCCGGCCGGGCCGCGGGTGATGATCGCGCTGCCGGACGGGAAGGCGGTCTCCGTGGACGCGGCCACCGGGGTCGCGCAGTGGACCAAGCCGTTCGGCGGGGTGGGGTCGGTGTGGTGCGCCGGCGAGGGCGCGAGCCCGCCGCTGTACGTGGCCACCCCGGCCGCCGACGGGAAGTCCACCCAGGTCTCGGAGGTCGACCCGGTCACGGGCACGGTGCGGGCGCTGGCCCGGACGCCTGGGGTCGCGGAGCCGGTGGGTGTGGCGGGGGGCGGGCTGTACCTGCTGGAGAACGACGCGGAGTCGATGACCCGGTCCGTGCTGCGCGTCGATCTCGGGTCGCGGGCGGCCGCGGTGCGGTCGGTGAAGCTGTCGGCGCCGCTGCTCCAGGCGCAGGCGGCCGTGGGGCCGGACGGCACGGCGTACGTCTTCGGGGTGTCGGGGGCGCTGGTGGCCGTGGGGGCGGAGCGGGAGGTGTGGCGGCTGCAGACCGGGGTGACGGCGGCGTCGCGCCCCGCCCTTGGCGCCGACCGGCGGGTCTACCTCACCGCCGTGGACGGGCGGCTGCTGGCGGTGGACGGCACCGCCGGGCACCTGATCGGCCAGACGCCGCCCCGCATGGGCACGGGCCGGGGCTTCACGGCGACCCTCCCGGCCCCTGTCGCGGCCCCCGACCGAGTCTTCGCCTCGGCCCCGGACGGCACCGTCTTCGCGGTCCCGACCCAGGACCCGTCCACCTGGTAGCCCCACCCGGCCCCGGCGGAGCCGGGATCCTTGGGGCTCCGCCCCAAACCCCGCGCCTCAAACGCCGGCGAGGCTGAAATGACCGCCCCCCGCTCCGAAAGCTGGGCAACGCCCCGCGCGGCTTCGAAGGCCCGGCTTCGAAAGGAGGCGGGCTTCAGCTGGGGCCGGTCCGGGTGGGTCGGGGGCGGCCGCTGGTGGTGGCGTGGTACTGGAGGTCCTGGACGGCGGCCGTGCGCTGCACCGGGTAGGGCAGTTCCGCCGCGGCGCCGGCCTGCCCGTCGCGGACGACGACCGCCGAGCTGGTGCCCGGGCGCAGCGGCAGCAGCGCGGAGTGGAGTCCGGCGGGGGCGTCGTACGCCGTCTCGGCCGGGCCCGTCCGCGTGCGTACGGTCGCCGGGGCGGTCAGGAAGCTGAGCACCTCCACCGTGTCCCGGGGCGCGGCGCTGCCCCTGCGCAGGGACATCCGCAGCGTCTGGCCGCCGGTGGGGGCGGCGGCCGCGAACTGGGTCCGCGAGGAGACGTACAGCGTGTCGCGGACGATCCGCGGCCAGCTGCCGGTCTTGAACCGGGTGAGGTAGTACGAGGTGAGGTCGAGGTAGGCGTGGCCGTTGTGCAGGGACGGCGCGAACTGGCTGCCCTCGGAGTAGTCGTTCCAGGTGGTCAGTTGGACCCAGTCGGCGCCGTCGTCGATGGCGTGGTTCCAGGTGGCGCGCAGGGTGGCGGTGTTGCCGGCCTCGTCGTAGACGCCCTGGTTGGGGCGGGCGTCCTGGACGGACACCGGCTGCATCCAGATCCTGCCCGCGGCGTGCGTCCGCTGCGCGCCCCGGGTGGCGCCGTCCTGGCCGGTGTAGCTGCGCGAGCCCCATTCGGAGAAGCCGTGGCTGATCGGCGCGAACCGGGCGTGGTGGGCCTCGAAGTCGAGGAACGTCGGAACGAGGGCGGTACGGATGCCGTGCCGGGACTGCATCAGGTCCGCGAACCTCTGCCACCAGGCCGGGTCCTTGGCCTCCGCCTTGAACGGGGAGACGACGAGCCGGCCGTCGCCGAGGCGGTGGGCGGCCGGCGCCCTGCCGAGGACGGCGACGGCGTCGGCGAGCACGGCCGGGTCGTCGGTGGTCAGGGAGGTCATGTCCGGCATCAGCATGACCGTGAAGGCGGGGTCGACGGAACGGGCGGCCTGCAGGAGGAGCTCGGCCCGCCGCCAGTGGGGGCCGGACAGGGACAGCAGGTCGAGGGTGAACCCGTCGAGGCCGGCCGCGCGGGCGGTGCGCACCTCCTGGCGGAGGTTGGCCAGTTCCCAGTCGCCGCCCTTGGGCCGCACGGGCAGCGGCCGGTCGCGCAGCAGTCCGCCGTAGCTGCGGTGCTTGCCGTTCTCGCCGGCGGGGTCGAGGTAGTGGCGGGTGTAGTAGTCCTCGTCGGCGCTCGCGTTGTCGAGGGAGAGCGGGTACGGGGTGAAGTAGTGGGCGAACACCAGCTTCCGGCCGGGTCCGGCGGCGGAGCGCAGTGCGGCCGGGTCGGGCAGGTCGAACGGCAGGGCGTCCGCGGTCCGTTGGTCGGCGGCGTCGCCCGCGGCGGTGTCGGCGGGGCGGGGGGCGGCGGCGGTGTCCGGCCCGGCGGACCGGGGCCCGTCGGCGCGGGGCGGGGCGCCGGCGGACCGCCCCGCGCCGGCGGTGAAGGGGTCCCCGGCGATGCCGGTGGCGGCGCAGAGACCGAGGAGGAGCACCGCCAGGAGCAGGGTCGACAGGGGTCGGCCGCGAAAGCCCCGGCGGCGCCGGTGGGCGGCCCCTCCCGTCTGCGTCCGGTCCGCCGTCATCGCCGCTGCCCTCCCCCTGGAACGTGCCCCGCGTACCGGGCCGAAGAGCAGTAGAGCCGATGAGCGGCTGCCGGACAACCGCGGCGCGTACGGCGCGCGGAGCAGCGTAGCCGCGTCCGCCGCCGTGCCGGGGCTAATTTGACATCCATGGCGATGACCGTCGTGCGGCGCAGCCGCGGTCCGTTCCCGACGCTGCGCAAACGCATGCGCAACTCCTTCCTCTTCGTGCCGTTCACGGGGCTGCTGCTGGGCTGGTTACTGGCCACGGCGGTCGTGCAGACCGACACGTTCATCCACGACCTCGACGCGCGGTGGACTGCAGTGGACCTCGCCGACCTGTGGTTCCTGCGGACCGCCGCGGACCTCGGGGCATCGGCCGAGACCGCGGTCGCGTCGATGAGCTCGGCGATGCTGACGTTCATCGGCGTGGTCTTCTCGATCACCCTCGTGGCGCTGCAGATGGCCGCCGGGCAGTTCTCGCCGCGCGTCCTGCGGCTGTACGTCGAGAGCCGGGTCACGAAGCTGACCCTTGCGGTGTTCCTGTGCACCTTCCTGTACACGCTGCGGCTCCAGAAGGAGTACACGGCCGCGGCCGATGCGGACGACGCGGTGGTGCCGTACGTGGGCGCTTCGCTCGCCATGGGCTTCGTGGTGCTCAGCCTCGTGCTGTTCGTCGTCTACGTGCACTCCACCATCCGGCTGATGCGGGTCACGTACGTCATGGACCACGTCGGCGAGGAGAGCCTCGCGCTGATCCGCGAGAGCGCCGAGCCGACGCTGCCGGGGCAGGACGGCGAGCCGGAGGCCGATCCGCCGCCGGATCCGGGCGGGAGCCTGGTGCTGCACGTCTGGCGGCCCGGCGTGCTCCAGGCCGTGGACGTGGAGCGGCTGGTGGCGCTGGCCGAGCGCGACGGGCTGGTGCTGCACCTGATCCCGCGGATCGGGGACTTCCTCGTGCCGTACACGCCGCTGTTCCGGGTCACCGGGGGGCCGACGCCTCCGGACGACGCGCTGCAGGCGGCACTGGACATCGGAGTGGAGCGCACCACCGAGCAGGACCTCGCGTTCGGGATCCGCCAGCTCGCGGACATCGCCGCCCGCGCCCTGTCGCCGGCGGTCAACGACCCGACCACGGCGGTGCAGTCGCTGGACCGGATCCAGGTGCTGCTGACCGCGCTGGCCCGGCAGCCGCTGGGGCGGGCCCACCACCGCGGCCGGGGCGGTGCGGTGCGGCTGGTGGAGACGCTGCCGAGCTGGCCGGAGCTGCTGGACCTGGCCCTCACCGAGATCCGGGACTACGGGGTGGGCTCGGTGCAGGTCACCCGGCGGATCGCGGCCTGCCTGGACGACCTGGAGCAGCTCGCCCCGCCGGAGCGGCGCGAGCCGGTCCGGCGCCATCGGGACCTGCTGGAGGAGGCCGTGTGGACGGCCGCGCCGAGTCCGCTGCGCGCGGCGTTCGCGCTCCAGCCCGACCGGCAGGGCATCGGCTGAGCGGTGCCCGTACGGCGGGCGCCCATACGGAATCTGCCATTCCCCTGGTTCCGCCGCAGCGCTGGCGCATAATCGTCGCTACGCGGCGCGAAGGAACCCTGGGCCGCGCCATGGACACGCATGCAATGGGGGGCATCGTGCCGATGAGGGAACCGGGGCGCGCCGGAACGCTGCCCGCGACGTCCGCCGAGCTGTCCCGCCTGCTCACCGCCGTGCGGCGGGGCCGGGTGCTCACGGTCACCGGGCGGTTCCGGGAGCCGCGGAGCCTGCTGGTGCGGGAGATCGCCGCGCGGCTGACGTCCAACTTCTGCGACGGGGTGGCCGTCGTGGCCCTCGACCGGCCCTTCGGGGTGCGGGAGCTGACGGCTGCGCTGTGCTGCGTGCCGGGGTGTGGGACGGCGAACGCCGTGTCCTGGCTGGCCGAGCGGGACATCCTGCTGGTCCTGGACGGCGTCGACCTGCTGACCCCGCACGCGCGGGTCTGGCTCCGCGGCCTGCTCGACGCGGCCCCCGGCGTCCGCATCCTGGCCGCCGGCCGCCTCCCCCTCGGCCTCCCCGCGGAACGCGTCCACCGCCTGTAGCGGGTGCCCGGCGAAGCCCGGCTCCTTGGGGCGCCGCCCCAACCCCCGCGCCTCAAACGCCGGCGAGGCTGGATGTGCCGCTCCCGGCTCAGGTGTCGGCGGAGCCGGCCGGGCTTCTTGGGGCTCCGCCCCAAACCCCGCGCCTCAAACGCCGGCGAGGCTGGAATTGCCCGCCGCCGCTTCGAAACCGAAGGCTGGGCTGTGTGGCGTCGGCCTCCGTTTCGGCGGCAGACGGACCGCCGGATGAGGTTCGAAGCCGGGGTCCGGCACATCCAGCCCCGCCGGCGTTTGAGGCGCGGGGTTTGGGGCGGAGCCCGGTGCCCGGCGGAGCCGGGGTCTGGGGCGGAGCCCGGTGCCCGGCGGGGGCAGGGGCGGAGCCCGGTGCCCGGCGGGGGCAGGGGCGGAGGCGGGCCCGGTGGCGGGGTCAGCTGCGGAGGCGGGTCAGGAGGCGTTTCAGGCGTGGGGGTGGCGGCGGGGCCGCCGGGCGGCGGGACTGGAGCTGGGTCCAGACGTCGGCCGGGCAGCGGCCCTGGGGGCGGGACTTCAGGAACTTCCGGTACGGCACCACCCTCGGCTCCCGCCCGATCTCCACCCAGTGCGCCCGGCCGGACACCCTGTCCCAGCCGTCGTTCGGGATCCGGATGTGGTCGCGGCGCCCGTCCTTGTCCTTGCTGGTGATCTGGGCGACGCGGGCGGCGCCCGAGCCGGTGTCCAGCACCACGCAGTAGTGCCGCAGCTGCCGCCCGGGATCCTCCCGCAGCGGCACCATGGCCAGCCACACCTCGCCGGGCAGGGGCCGCGCCCCGCGCCGCCGGTCCCACCCGCGTACGCCCAGGTGGACGACGAGCGCGGCCAGCCCCGCGGCGGCGCCCCCGGCCGCAGCCCGTACGTTCCCCGGCTGCCCCGCTACCCCTGACTTGAGGGCGAGCACGGCGCAGACGGCCACGGCGAGCAGGACCGGCGTCCGGACGAGGAGGAGCCACCACACGAACCGGGCGCCCCACCCGGCCACGGCGGTCAGGGCGAGGGCCACCGCGCCGGGGACC
Organism: Streptomyces sp. NPDC046876; assembly: GCF_040645035.1. Taxonomy (NCBI): domain Bacteria; kingdom Bacillati; phylum Actinomycetota; class Actinomycetes; order Kitasatosporales; family Streptomycetaceae; genus Streptomyces; species Streptomyces sp. NPDC046876. Next base: position 14,048 of record NZ_JBEYXK010000112.1, read on the forward strand.
CCGTACAGCAGGGCCCACCGTCCGGCGCCCTCCACCCCCACCGGCACGCTCAGGTCCGGCAGGACGAACGGCAGCGACAGCAGGCAGCCCGCGAGGGCCACCGCGCCCGGCACCAGCAGACGGCCCGCACGGGACCTCTCGTCGCGACGCCGACGTGCCACCCGGTCTCCCCCCACGCCCCCCGGCGGCACGCTAACGCAACTGCAACTCCTGCGCCAGTACTCACAGTTGGCGGTCGGCGCGGCCGTCTGGCCGCTTCCACTCGTCCACGGGCAGGCCGAGGACCACCTCGTCGACGAAGGCCCCCGACACCCAGGCCGAGCGCCTCAGGGTGCCCTCCAGGGTGAATCCGGCCCGCCGTGCGGCGCCGATCATCGCGGTGTTGTCGGCGAGGGTGTCCACCTGGAGCCGGTGCAGCCCGCGCACGGTGAACCCGTAGTGGCACAGCAGCTGCACGACCTCCGCGCCGATCCCCCGGCCCCGGCTGCCGGGGCGCAGCGAGATGCCCAGGTGAGCGCTGCGGTTGTGGGTGTCGATGCCCCACAGCAGGGCCTCGCCCGCGAGCTCGCCGGAGGCGCGGTCGACGACGGAGAACACCGCCGCGCCGTCGGCCGGGGCCGCGGGTTCGTACGGGGAGTGGCCGCCGGCGGCGGACAGCGGCCGCCACGGCCGCGAGTCGGCGCGCGAGCGGGTCGGCACGTCCTCGTACAGCTCGGCGTGGAGTACGGCGACGTCGTCGGCGTGCCGGGCCCGCAGCCCGGCCAGTCGTCCCTGGATCACCGGCTCTTCGTAACCCCGCCCGGGCGCCGGTCGCAAGCGGGTTTCCCCGCGGACACGGGTCCGCCCCGGCCGGCGGCTGCCGACCGGGGCGGAACCCCTGACCTGACCTGCGGGTCCTTACGCCAGGGTGGCGATGGCCTGGTTGAAGGTCGCGGACGGGCGCATGACGGCCGCGGCCTTGGCCGGGTCGGGCTGGTAGTAGCCGCCGATGTCGGCCGGGGAGCCCTGGACCGCGATCAGCTCGGCGACGATGTTCTGCTCCTGCTCGGACAGGGTCTTCGCGAGCGGGGCGAACGCGGACGCCAGTGCGGCGTCGTCGCTCTGCGCGGCCAGCTCCTGGGCCCAGTACAGGGCCAGGTAGAAGTGGCTGCCGCGGTTGTCGATGCCGCCGACGCGGCGGGTCGGCGACTTGTCCTCGTTGAGGAAGGTGCCGGTCGCGCGGTCGAGGGTGTCGGCCAGCACCTGGGCGCGGGCGTTGCCCGTGGTGGTGGCGAGGTGCTCGAAGCTGGCCGCGAGGGCGAAGAACTCGCCCAGGCTGTCCCAGCGCAGGTAGTTCTCCTTGACCAGCTGCTGGACGTGCTTCGGGGCGGAGCCGCCGGCGCCCGTCTCGAAGAGGCCGCCGCCCGCCATCAGCGGGACGACCGACAGCATCTTGGCGCTGGTGCCCAGCTCCAGGATCGGGAAGAGGTCGGTCAGGTAGTCGCGCAGGACGTTGCCGGTGACCGAGATGGTGTCCTCGCCGCGGCGGATGCGCTCCAGGGAGAACTTGGTGGCCTCGACCGGGGAGAGGACCTTGATGGTCAGGCCCTCGGTGTCGTGGTCGGCGAGGTAGGTGTTGACCTTGGCGATCAGCTGCGCATCGTGCGCGCGGGTCTCGTCGAGCCAGAAGACGGCCGGGGCGCCGGTGGCGCGGGCGCGGGTGACGGCGAGCTTGACCCAGTCCTGGATCGGCAGGTCCTTGGTCTGGCAGGCGCGGAAGATGTCGCCCTCGGACACCTCCTGCTCCAGGACGGTGTTGCCGGCGGCGTCGACCAGGCGGACCGTGCCGGCGGCGGCGATCTCGAAGGTCTTGTCGTGGGAGCCGTACTCCTCGGCCTTCTGCGCCATCAGGCCGACGTTCGGGACGGAGCCCATGGTGGCCGGGTCGAAGGCGCCGTGGGCGCGGCAGTCCTCGATGACGGCCTGGTACACGCCGGAGTAGCTGCTGTCCGGGAGGACGGCGAGGGTGTCGGCCTCCTGGCCGTCCGGGCCCCACATGTGGCCGGAGGTGCGGATCATGGCCGGCATGGAGGCGTCGACGATGACGTCGGACGGGACGTGCAGGTTGGTGATGCCCTTGTCCGAGTCGACCATGGCCAGGGCCGGGCCCTCGGCGAGCTCGGCGTCGAAGGAGGCCTTGATCTCGGCGCCCAGGCCGTGCGGGATGGACTCCAGGCCGTTCAGGATCGCGCCGAGGCCGTCGTTCGGGGACAGGCCGGCGGCGACCAGGACCTCGCCGTACTTGGCGAAGGTCTGCGGGAAGAAGGCGCGCACGACGTGGCCGAAGACGATCGGGTCGGAGACCTTCATCATCGTGGCCTTGAGGTGCACGGAGAACAGCACGTCCTCGGCCTTGGCGCGGGCGACCTGCTCGGAGAGGAAGGTGCGCAGGGCGTCGACGCGCATGACGGAGGCGTCGACGACCTCGCCGGCCAGGACCGGTACGGACTCGCGCAGCACGGTGACGGCGCCGTCGGCGGCGACGTGCTCGATGCGCAGGGCGCCGGCCTCGGCGATGACGGCGGACTTCTCGGTGGACCGGAAGTCGTTCTCGCCCATGGTGGCGACGTTGGTCTTGGAGTCGGAGCTCCAGGCGCCCATGCGGTGCGGGTGGGCCTTGGCGTAGTTCTTCACCGAGGCGGGGGCGCGGCGGTCGGAGTTGCCCTCGCGTAGGACCGGGTTGACGGCGCTGCCCTTGACCTTGTCGTAGCGGGCGCGGATCTCGCGCTCCTCGTCGGTCTTCGGGTCGTCCGGGTAGTCCGGGAGCGCGTAGCCCTGGCCCTGGAGCTCGGCGATCGCGGCCTTCAGCTGCGGGATCGAGGCCGAGATGTTGGGCAGCTTGATGATGTTGGCTTCCGGCGTCTTCGCCAGCTCGCCGAGCTCGGCGAGGGCGTCGGCGATGCGCTGGCCCTCCTCGAGGTGCTCCGGGAAGCTGGCGATGATCCGACCGGCCAGGGAGATGTCACGGGTCTCGACATTCACACCGGCCGTCGACGCGTAGGCCTGGATCACAGGCAGGAAGGAATACGTCGCGAGGGCCGGGGCCTCGTCAGTGTGCGTGTAGATGATGGTCGAGTCAGTCACCGGATGCTCCGCTCCACAGTCTGCGTCTCTCGTCTGCAACATTGCTCGACATCAAGATATCTCGTGATCGGGCCCATCTGGACAGCCCCCTGCCGACAAGCCGGACGAGACGCGTGTCACCCCGCGTGGCAGGTGGGGGCGGCCGGGGGGCGGCCGGAACGGCGCGAGCGCCGCACCGGCTGTTTCCAGCCGGTGCGGGGGCCGGCGCGGGGGGCGGGCCGCGGGGGGGCGCTCCGTCGCGGGGGGCGCGGCGGGGGGGGGCGGGGGGGGT
>NZ_JBEYXK010000112.1:17451-20768 GCF_040645035.1 Streptomyces sp. NPDC046876
CCCGCCGCCCGGGATTTTCCCCCCCGGTGCGGCGCTCGGGCGCTGCGGCGTGCCTGCGGGCGGCAGATCAGGCCTGGACGGCCTTCGGGTTCGGGCCGTACTGGTTCGGCTGCGGCTGGCCCTCGGTCGCGAGGAGGACGAGCAGCCAGATGCCGCCGACCAGGGGGACGAGGCCGATGAAGTACCACCAGCCCGACTTGCCGAGGTCGTGCAGGCGGCGCACGGTGAGGGCGATGGTCGGGACGAGGACGGCGAGGAAGTACAGGCCGTACAGGATCCCGCTGGCGCCGATGACGCTGTCGATGATCAGGACCACGATCGCGGCGGCCATGTTGAGCAGGAAGAACATCCAGAACTCCTGCCGGCGAGCGCGGCCGGAGAAGTCGGCGTACTTCTTCAGAACGTCGGTGTAGTGGTGCACGTGTCCCCCCTGAGGACGGTTCGACGGCCCGTCCTGCTGGAGCAAGCCGGGGCAGAACTTATGCCCCGCTTACGTGGCGGTCAAGCCACTTCACAACCCGCCCGAAGGCCCGCTTTCAGAGGCTTCCGCGTCGAAACACATCCCTATCGGGCGCCACTTGGGACCCACCGGCGCTCCGGCGTCACACGGTGTGACGAAACACAGGTGGCGGGAGCCCTCCAGCGGGGCGCGGGAGGCGAATTGTGCCGTTCGCCGTGCGTGACTTCCCCGGTATGGGGGGAGTTGTCACCGGCGCGGCCACGGGCCCGGGACACACATCGTTACGGCTCTGCGACTTCGCAGGCATCATCCCGTGCCCTTGGACGCGCCGGTTCCGGCCAGGGCGCCCCTCCCGGCGGCGCCTAGCCGATGCGGTAGCGGTCCCCGTAGACCTTCCATTCGAGCGGGGTGTCGAGGGTGAGGTTGCCCTTCTTCAGGAAGACCCGCTGGGCGGTGTCGACGCGGCTGGTGTCGCTGTGGGCCTCCTCCTGCTTCATGGCCCAGACGCGGGCGTCGAGGAAGGCGTTCAGCCAGGCGGTCTCGCTGCCGCCCTGCGCGGGGGGCTTGGCCTTGGACAGGGCCCGCTTGCGGATGTTGCGGAAGGAGGTGGAGTCGGAGCCGTCGCCGTGCATGACGATGGCGTCGTAGTAGATGAACTGGCCGAGGACGCCGACCCCGTCGGACTTGCCCTGCTTGACGGCGGGGTCGAAGTACACCCGGTCGCGCTCGTGGTCCTGGGCCTTCCTGAACTCCGGGTCCTGGGCCGCCTTCGCCCAGTCCTTGGTGAAGTTCGGGTCCAGGCCGGCGTGCGAGTCGCTGCCGTTGACCTTGCGCAGGGCCGGGAGGTACTTGGCGAGGACGTTGCCCGGCTTGGCCCGGGTGTAGTACTCGACGAGGTCGAGCATGTCGCCGGTGCCGGAGCAGAAGCCGATGATGCCGGCGGTGTAGCCACGGCCGTCGCCTATGTCCTCGATGTACTTGTACTGGGCCTTCCAGTCCAGCGAGGAGTTCTCCGCGCTGGAGACGATCTGCATCGCGATGTCCTTCTTCGCCGGATCGTCGAGCCCGACGGCCGCGGTACGTACGGCACTTGGCGCCGCGGCATCCGCCACCGGGGCCGCGGCGGCGTGGACGGTGAGCAGCGGTGCGGCGAGGAGGACGCCGCCGAGCAGGGCGGCGCCGATCGCGGTCTTCGTGCGGGGAAGGGTGAACACAAGGCCCCCAGGGGTGAGTTGAGGCTTGGGCGACTTCGTTAGGAAACTTTACTACTGGAATTTGGGTCGCCTCAAGCCCCTGCAATTGGCCTCCGCCCCACCGGAATCCGGCCGTCCACAGCACAACGGGGGCGAAGTGCGGTGCACTTCGCCCCCGTTCGGGTGCGGCCGGGCTCGCTCCTCAGGTCAGGCCCTGGCCGGACGCTCCGTCAGCCGCCGTGTCACAGCCACCCGTTGCGGCGGAAGCCGCGGTGGATGACGAAGCAGGCCAGTCCCATGACGCCGAGCACGACGGGATAGCCGTACGTCCAGTGCAGCTCCGGCATGTGGTCGAAGTTCATGCCGTACACCCCGCAGACCATGGTCGGCACGGCCACGATCGCCGCCCACGCCGTGATCTTGCGCATGTCCTCGTTCTGCGCCACGGTCACCTGCGCGAGGTGCGCCTGCAGAATGGAGTCCAGCAGGCCGTCGTACGCGTTGATCTGGTCGGTCGCCCGGGTCAAGTGGTCGGCGACGTCGCGGAAGTAGGCACGGGCCTCGGCCGGGATGACCTGTATCGGCTGCGTGGCCAGCTGCTCCAGCGGCCGGCCCAGCGGGGCCACCGCGCGGCGCAGCTCCAGCAGTTCGCGCTTGAGCTGGTAGATGCGGCCCGCGTCGCCGCGGCCGCCGGATTCGCTGAAGACTGCGGTCTCGACGGCGTCTATGTCGCTCTGCACCGCGTCGGTGACGGCGACGTAGTCGTCGACGACGTGGTCGGCGATCGCGTGCAGGACGGCCGCCGGGCCCTTCGCCAACTGCTCCGGGGCCGCCTCCAGGCTCTCGCGGACCGGGCCGAGCGTGCCGCGGCCGCCGTGGCGGATGGTGATGACGAAGTCCTCGCCGGTGAAGGCCATCAGCTCGCCGGTCTCCACCACCTCGCTGGAGGCGGTGAGCTCCTCGTGCTCGACGTAGCGCACGGTCTTGAAGACGGAGAACAGTATGCCGTCGTACCGCTCGACCTTGGGGCGCTGGTGCGCGTGCACGGCGTCCTCGACGGCGAGCGGGTGCAGCCCGAACAGCGCTGCGAGGCCGGCGAGCTCCTCCTGCGAGGGCTCGTGCAGGCCGATCCAGACGAACCCGTCGCCGGTCTTGCGGACCCGGCGCAGCGCCTCCTCGACCTCGGCACAGCCGTCCTGGCGTACGCCGTCCTCGTAGACGATGCAGTTGACCACGGCGCTGCCGAGCGGGGAGCGGGCCGGGTGGCTGAGGTCTACGGCCCGCCGGTAGCCGCGGCGCACGGCCCGGCGCAGGTTGCTGAACATGGACAACGGTGTGACTTCCCTTCGGCGGATCACCGGCCAGTCTGCCACCGCCCCCGGCCGTACCCGCCCCGGCCGCGGCCGTGCCCGCGCCCATCGGGCCCCGACCCTGCCGCGACCGGGCCCCGGCCCCCGCCCCGCCTTCGAGCCGAGGCTCGGCAACTCCGGCTCCGCCGGCCCTTCCCAAGCCGGGGTCCGGCATATCCAGCCTCGCCGGCGTTTGAGTGGGGGTCCCCCCGGACGGATTCTGGGGGAGGGTCCGGGCGGAGCCCGGTGCCCGGCGAAGCCGGGTTCCTTGGGGCGCCGCCCCAAACCCCGCGCCTCAAACGCCGGCGAGGCTGG
>NZ_JBEYXK010000113.1:0-20737 GCF_040645035.1 Streptomyces sp. NPDC046876
CCTCACCCGGGCGCCGCCGGGCCCGGGGCTCGGCCCGCAGCCGCGCCACCCACGCCGGCGGGGCTGAAGTTGCCGGACCCCCGCTTCGAAAGGCGGGGAGGCCGGCGTTGCCGGACCGGCGCTTCGAAAGGCGGGGAGGCCGGCGTTGCCGGACCGGCGCTTCGAAAGGCGGGGAGGCCGGCGTTGCCGGACCGGCGCTTCGAAAGTCGGCGAGGCCTCTGGGGCACCCGTCCGGGGTGTGTGGGGACTGCACGGGGTGACGGTGGGGGTCCCCTTTTGGGGTGTCGGGGGCGGGGTCGGCGGCGTCCACCTGGGGAACGGGCAACGGGCCGTGGGCCCAGGGGTACGGGGGCCGGGTCATCCGGATAGGTGAAGCGGGTCGGGGCGCCGGGCGGGCCCGCCGGGCCGTTGCGGAGGGTGGCCGGCGGCCGTAGAAGATCCCCAACCAAGTTACCGCCCGGTACCGCGCCGGGCCCGGACTTTCGGGGGATCGCCATGACCGGATTCAGGACCACGACCGGCCCCACAGGATCCGGCGGCGGCCGCACGCGCCCGCCCGGCCGGGACGACCGCCGTCGGCCGATCCGTCCCCGCCGCCCCCGCGGCCCCCACGACTGGTTCGCGGAGCGCCTCCTCGCGGTGGTCAGCGGCCAGCGCCCGGTGCACTCGCTGCTCGGCCTCACGGTAGGCCCGGCCTACGACCAGCTCATCGACCTGGCCCCGGCCGGACCCCTCCCGGTCCGCTTACGCCCCGTGCTGCGCCACTGCGGCCGCTTCCACCCCGGCCCCGGGGTGATCGAGGCCTTCGCCCGCATCGCGACGGGAGACCGCGTCTCGGCGATGGCCTTCCGCCTGGAACAGGGCCCCGACCAGCGCTGGCGCTGCGCAGCCGTGGAGATCCGGGGCCCGCGTCCGTGACTAACGGCTGGTCCACCAGGCCGCCCCCGTGCCGGTGGCCGTGGTCACCAGCGTGATCAGCCAGACGGGCACCCGGTCGACAACCACGTGCAGCCCACCGCAGCGCAGCTCGAACTGTGGGCGCGGGCGTTTCGCCTCAACTCGCTTGTCCATGACTCCAGTTTGACGCCGCCAACCCCCGCCGCGTCATGATGCGGATCTGTACAAAACCAGCGGTCCAACTTTGACGCAGTGGGCAGCGCCGTCCTCGCCCGAGACCCGCCGCCCCGCGCCACAACGCCGCCGGGCCCGGCCCCGCAGTGCGTCTGCGTGGCCGGGCCCGGCGGGGGCCGCCCCAGGGAGGGGCGGGCGGGGTTACTTCTTGCGGCGGCGGCCGCCCGCGGCCTTCTGGGCCTTGCGGCGCTCCGCCCGCGTCATGCCGTCACCCGCGGCACCGTCGGAGTCGAAGTCGCCCTCGACGACGCCGCCCTCACCGTCCACGGTCGGCGCCGAGAAGTGCAGCCGGTCCGGCCGCTGCGGAGCGGCCAGCCCCTTCGCGCGGATCTCCGGCCGCGCACCCGCCGGCTCCTTCTCCAGCGACGGCGCGGTGTCCTGCACCGGGACCTCCTCGACCTGCTGCTCGACCTGGACCTCCAGGTTGAACAGGTAGCCGACGGACTCCTCCTTGATGCCCTCCATCATGGCGTTGAACATGTCGAAGCCCTCGCGCTGGTACTCGACCAGCGGGTCCTTCTGGGCCATCGCGCGCAGGCCGATGCCCTCCTGGAGGTAGTCCATCTCGTAGAGGTGCTCACGCCACTTGCGGTCCAGCACCGACAGCACCACGCGCCGCTCCAGCTCGCGCATGATGTCGGAGCCGAGCGCCTTCTCGCGCGCCTCGTACTGCTCGTGGATGTCGTCCTTGACGGACTCCGCGATGAACTCGGCGGTGATGCCGGCGCGGTCGCCCGCGGCGTCCTCCAGCTCCTCCACCGTCACCTTGATCGGGTAGAGCTGCCGGAAAGCGCCCCACAGCCGGTCCAGGTCCCACTCCTCGGCGAAGCCCTCGACCGTCTCTGCCGCGATGTACGCGTCGATCGTGTCGTCCATGAAGTAGCGCACCTGCTCGTGCAGGTCCTCGCCCTCCAGGACGCGGCGCCGCTCGCCGTAGATGACCTCGCGCTGGCTGTTGAGGACCTCGTCGTACTTCAGGACGTTCTTGCGGGTCTCGAAGTTCTGGGTCTCGACCTGCGACTGGGCGGACGCGATCGCGCGCGTCACCATCTTGTTCTCGATCGGCACGTCGTCCGGCACGTTCGCCATCGCCATGACGCGCTCGACCATCTGCGCCTTGAACAGGCGCATCAGGTCGTCGCCCAGCGACAGGTAGAAGCGGGACTCGCCCGGGTCGCCCTGGCGGCCGGAGCGGCCGCGCAGCTGGTTGTCGATGCGGCGCGACTCGTGCCGCTCGGTGCCCAGGACGTACAGGCCGCCGAGGGACTTGACCTCCTCGAACTCGGCCTTGACGGCCGCCTCGGCCCGCTGGAGCGCGGCGGGCAGCGCGTGCGCCCACTCCTCGATGTGCTCCTCCGGGTCCAGGCCCTGCTGGCGCAGCTCGGCCTCGGCGAGGTCGTCCGGGTTGCCGCCGAGCTTGATGTCGGTACCGCGGCCGGCCATGTTCGTGGCGACCGTGACCGCGCCGCGGCGGCCGGCCTGGGCGACGATCGAGGCCTCGCGCTCGTGCTGCTTGGCGTTGAGGACCTCGTGCGGGATGCCGCGCTTGGACAGCTGGCGCGAGAGGTACTCGGACTTCTCGACCGAGGTGGTGCCGACCAGGATCGGCTGGCCCTTCTCGTGCTTCTCCGCGATGTCGTCGACGACGGCGGCGAACTTGGCGACCTCGGTACGGTAGATCAGGTCGGGCTGGTCGACGCGCTGCATCGGCCGGTTCGTCGGGATCGGGACGACGCCCAGCTTGTAGATCTGGTGGAACTCGGCGGCCTCGGTCATGGCCGTACCGGTCATGCCGGACAGCTTGGTGTAGAGGCGGAAGAAGTTCTGCAGGGTGATCGTGGCGAGCGTCTGGTTCTCGTCCTTGATGTCCACCCCTTCCTTCGCCTCGATCGCCTGGTGCATGCCCTCGTTGTAGCGGCGGCCGGCGAGGATACGGCCGGTGTGCTCGTCGACGATCATGACCTCGCCGTCGATGACGACGTAGTCCTTGTCCTTCTTGAACAGTTCCTTCGCCTTGATGGCGTTGTTCAGGTAGCCGACGAGCGGGGTGTTCACCGACTCGTAGAGGTTGTCGATGCCGAGCCAGTCCTCGACCTTGGCGACACCGGCCTCGTGGATGCCGACCGTGCGCTTCTTCTCGTCGACCTCGTAGTCGCCGGTCTCCTCGATGCCCTTGAGCGGGTTGCCGGGCTCGCCCTTGGTGAGGCGGGTGACCAGCTTCGCGAAGTCGGCGTACCACTTCGTGGCCTGGTCCGCCGGGCCGGAGATGATCAGCGGGGTGCGGGCCTCGTCGACGAGGATCGAGTCGACCTCGTCGACCACGGCGAAATTGTGGCCGCGCTGGACGAGCTCCTCCTGCGACCACGCCATGTTGTCGCGCAGGTAGTCGAAGCCGAACTCGTTGTTCGTGCCGTACGTGATGTCGCAGGCGTACTGCTCGCGGCGCTGGGCCGGCGACATGTTCGCCAGGATGCAGCCGACGGACAGACCGAGGAACTTGTGGACGCGGCCCATCATCTCGGAGTCGCGCTCGGCCAGGTAGTCGTTCACCGTGATCAGGTGCACGCCCTTGCCCGACAGCGCGTTCAGGTACGCGGGCAGCGTGCCGACGAGGGTCTTGCCCTCGCCCGTCTTCATCTCGGCCACGTACCCCAGGTGCAGCGCCGCGCCACCCATGATCTGCACGTCGTAGTGCCGCTGGCCCAGGACGCGCTTGGCCGCCTCGCGGACCGTCGCGAAGGCCTCGGGGAGCAGGTCGTCGAGGCTCTCGCCGTCCTGGTAGCGCTGCTTGTACTCCTCCGTGAGCGCCCGCAACTCGGCGTCGGAGAGGTTGACGAAGTCCTCTTCGATGGAGTTGACCTGGTCCGCGATGCGGTGCAGTTTGCGCAGGATCTTGCCTTCGCCTGCACGCATGAGCTTGTTGAAGACGGACACCGGGGTTTGTCTCCTCGCCGGTCGGGCCTGGCACTGGTTCGTACGCGGGCACGGAGGGTGGGCCCCGCCGCACCGGCCATCGTAAGCGAGGACACGGTCGCGTCGGGAGGTCCGCCATGGCCGCAGGACGGCATGCGCCCGGAATGAGAACGTACGGGGGGCACCGAAGGTGCCGCCCCCGCCGAAAAGTGTTCGCCGGGGGTGCGGGCCCGCAGCACAATTCGGTCATGGAACCGACCGCCCTGGCCACCGCACGGCTGACCCTGCGCCCACACCGCCCCGAGGACGTCGACGAGGTGCTGGCCGCCTGCCAGGACCCGGAGATCCAGCGGTGGATCCCCGTCCCCCTGCCGTACGGGCGGACCGAGGCCGAGGCGTACGTGCTGGGCACGGTCCCCGGCGGCTGGCGCGAGGGGACCGAGTTCAACTTCGCCGCCCGCCTCACCGAGCACCCCGACGGCGCCGACGGCCCGGGCCCGCTGGTCGCGAGCGTGGCCGTGGTCCCGCGCGGCCCGCACGCCCACGAGATCGGCTACTGGGCCGCCCCCGGCCACCGCGGCCGCGGCCTCACGACGGAAGCGGTGCTGGCCGCGGCCCGCTGGGCCTTCACCGAGGCCGGCTGCGTACGGCTGGTCTGGCGGGCCGGCGTCGGCAACGCCGGCTCCCGGGCCGTCGCGCAGAAGGCCGGCTTCCGCATCGAGGGCGTGCAGCGCGCGGGCATGGAGCACCGCGGGACCCTGCGCGACTGCTGGGTCGGCGCCCTGCTCCCCTCGGACCTGGGCCTGCCCTCCCGGCTCCCGTACCTGCCGGCGCCGGACCGGGGACCCGTTGTCAGTGCCGGGGCCTAGGCTGCGGCGCATGACCACCGCCACCGCCGCCGTGTCCCTCTCCGCCGACGATGCGCGCCGGCTCGCCCTGCGCGCGCAGGGGTTCCTCGGAGCGCCCGACCGCCGCGGCGGCGTGCGCGGGATATTGCGCCACCTGGGGGCGGTGCAGCTCGACACGATCTCCGTGCTGGCCCGCTCGCACGAGCTCATCCCGTACGCGCGCCTGGGCGCGGTGGGCCGCGAGGCGGTGGAGCGGGCGTACTGGAGCGAGCAGCACGCGTTTGAGTACTGGTCCCACGCGGCCTGCATCCTGCCCATCGAGGAGTGGCCGCACTTCGCGTTCCGCCGGAGGGTCAAGCGGGCGCAGGGCTACCGCTGGCACAGGATGAAGGACAAGGAGGGCTCCTGCCGGCTGGTCCTGGACCGGCTGCGCGCGGAGGGCCCCCTGACCTCGACCGAGCTGGGCGGGGCGAAGAACGGCGGCCCGTGGTGGGACTGGTCCGAGACCAAGATCGCCGTGGAGTGGCTGCTGGACGCCGGGGACGTGGTCGTGACCGAGCGGCGCGGCTGGAAGCGCGTGTACGACCTGGCCGAGCGCGCCGTACCGGACGAGCTGCTGCACGACGACCTCGACGACCGCGAGTGCCTGCGCCGCCTGGTGCGGCTCGCCGGGCAGTCCCTGGGGGTGGGCACCCGGGCCGACCTGGCCGACTACCACCGCCTCAAGGGAGAGCAGGTCGACTCGGTGATCGCCGACTCCGGGCTGGTGCCGGTCGAGGTCGAGGGCTGGGGCAGGCCCGCCTGGGCCGACCCGGCCGCCCTGGCGGCGCCCCCGCGCGGGCGGCACCGCACCACGCTGCTCTCCCCCTTCGACTCCCTCGTCTGGGACCGCGCCCGTACCGAGCGGATCTTCGGCTTCGCGCACAGGCTGGAGGCGTACGTCCCCAAGCCCAAGCGGGTCCACGGGTACTTCGCGATGCCCGTGCTCTCCGGCGGGCACCTGGTCGGCCGCATCGACCCGGCGCGCGAGGGGAGGACGCTGGTGGCCCGGCAGGTCACGCTGGAGTCCCCGAAGGCGGCACCGGCGGCGGCCCGCGCCCTGCGCGAGGCAGCGGAGTGGGTGGGCTGCTCGGACGTCCGCGTCGAGCGCGCCGCCACCCCGGCCGAGGCGGCGGCGGTGACGGCGGAACTGGCCGCGCTCTGAAGTCCGGACCGTCGGAGGCCGGACCGCCGGAGGCCGGACCGCCGGCCCCGGTCAGCGGATCTCGAGGATCTTCTCCCGCATCGCGTACACGACCGCTTCCATCCTGGAGTGCAGCTGCAGTTTCTCCAGGATGTTGCGGACGTGGTTCTTCACGGTGTTCTCGGAGATGAACAACTCCTTGGCGATGTCGCGGTTGTTCATTCCGGTCGCGACCAGCTTGAGGACTTCCAGTTCGCGGTCGGTCAGCCGCGGCGCGGGCACGAGCCGCCGCTCGTCCGTCCGCTGGATCATCGACTTGAACTCGGTCAGCAGTTTCGACGCCATCGAGGGGCTGATCTGCGACTGCCCGTCGGCCACCGCGCGGATCGCCGTGGCCACCTCGTCCGTGGAGATCTCCTTCAGCAGGTATCCGGTGGCGCCCGCCTTGATCGCGTCGTAGAGGTCCGCCTCCTCGTCGCTGATCGTCAGCATGATGATCTTCGCGGAGGGGGCCACCTCCTTGATCGAGGTGCAGGCCTCGATCCCCCCTCGCTTCGGCATCCGCACGTCCATCAGCACGATGTCCGGCAGCAGGTCCGCCGCCTTGTCCACCGCCTCCGCGCCGTCCCCGGCCTCGCCGACGACCTGGATGTCCTCCTCCTGTGCGAGGACGATCTCCAGCCCGCGCCGGAACAGGGCGTGGTCGTCGACGACGAGTACCCGGATCGGCTCCCCGCCGTCGTCACCGCGCACCGGCCCGAAACCGTCCGCCATCGTTCCTCCCCCTGCAGGTGCCGAGATTCCGGCCAACCGGGCGGAAGTGCCCACCCGTTGACTGAGCGCCATGATTCCATGCCCGGACCGCCCGGCGCGGTCCTACGGCGCGTACGTTGGCGCATACGCATCGCACACACGGGTGCCCCCGCCGACGCCGTGGCGTCGCACGGGGGCACCGTACGGATTGCGTACGCGGCGTCAGCCGCCGAGCGCTCCGCCCGCGCCGCCCGCGCCGGGCTCGACCGAGGAGGCCTGGTCGGCGTTGAGGTGGATCACGCCGTAGTCATAGCCGTGGCGCCGGTAGACGACGCTCGGCATCTTGGTGTCGGAGTCGACGAACAGATAGAAGTCGTGGCCGACCAGCTCCATCTCGTACAGAGCCTGGTCGAGCGACATGGGCGCGGCCGAGTGCGTCTTCTCGCGGACGATGAGCGGGCCTTCGCCCTGTACCTCGAGCGACCCGATCCGGGTGGTCGGGACGGCGTCCGCCTTCTCCTCCGTGTACGGCTGGCCGTTGCCGTTGAGGGTCGCCACGCCCGGGACCACGTCGGCGACCTCGGCCGCCGAGAGCCGCCCGGTGCCGCGGCGGGTGAAACGCTTGTCGTGCTGCTTGCGCAGCCGGGCCTCCAACTTCTCCTGTGCCAGGTCGAGCGCCGCGTACGGGTCGGTGGCGGCGGCCTCGGCGCGGATCACCGGGCCCCGCGAACGCAGGGTGATCTCCACGCGGTCGGAACGGTCGGCCTGGCGCGGGTTGTGCTCCTTGGACACCTCGACGTCCAAGCTGATCACCTTGGCGTCGAGCTTCTGGATCCGCTCCGGATTCAGCTTCTCGGCCACGTGCTTGCGGAACCGCTCGGGCACCTCGGTCTTGCGGCCCTTGACGACGATGTCCACGCAGAACTCCGTTCCCGGATAGCTCCGCCCCTGGGGCGAAGCGTCTCCCTTTCGCACCAGGCTCCGGTGAGCACCGGAGCCACGGACTTGGCGACTTTCACCTCCTCCTCCCCCATCGGCAAGATCTACACCCCACCGACTTCGGAGTCGAGAGACAGCCTCTGACACGAAGATTCAGACAACGACGAAACGTGCGATCCGATGCGCGGGCTCCAGGGTCGCCAGTTCCTCACAACCGAACATATCTCTCCCTGCCGGTTGTCGGCACCCGCTACCGGAACGTACCTCCGTTCAGGTGGCCATTCCCTCTTACTACCTGCAACGATGCGCCTTCCCCTCCAGTTCCAAATCTATTCACAGGAATGTTGCTCTGTCCGGGTAGTAGACCGGATTCGTACGAAAGACCGGCCCGGAGCTGCCACGACGGCCGCTCCCGCCACCGGTCGAAGGCCCCCTGCGCGCACCGCCCGAGCCGCCTCCGCCAGCGTCGCCCCGGTGGTGGCCACGTCGTCGACCAGTACGATCCGGGCCCCGGCCGCCAGCCTCCGCCCTCCGCGGCGCACCCCCAGCGCGCCGTCCAGGTTCGCCCGCCGCTCCCGGGCCGCCAGGCCCGCCTGGTCGGCCACCGGCCGCACCTGGTGCAGTACGGGCGCCACCCGCGCGGGAACACCGGCCCGCCGCAACCGCGCCGCGGCCGCCAGCGCGATCCTGCGCACCGGATCGTGCCCGCGCGCCCGCACCTGCCGGCGCGCCGAGGGCACCGGGACCAGCACCAGTTCCCGCTCCGGCTCCGCCGCGCCCCCGGATCCGCCCGCGCGGACGGCCCCCGCCAGGGCCCCGCCGAGCGGCCCCGCCAGCGCGAGCGCCCCGCGCTCCTTGTGCGCGAGGACGACGGCCCGTACGGCGCCCTCGTACACCGCCGCCGCATGCACCGGCGGCAGCCCCGGCGGGCAGGGCGACGGCCGCACCGGCCCGGCCGGGCCGGCGTCCAGCGCCCGCGCGCAGGCAGGGCACAGCACGACGCGGGCCGCCCCGCAGCCCGCGCAGTCCTCCGGCAGCACCAGCCCGGCCAGCTCCTGCCACCACCCGCGCACCCCACCACTGTGCCGGGGCGCAAGGCCGCCCGCCACCCCTGTGGACGACGGGCGCAGCCGCAGGTCAGCCCGGGTACACCGGCGCCCGGCCGCCCGCCGCCACGGTGCGCCACTGCGCGCCCGGCGGCAGCCACACGATGCCGTCCTCGTCCGAGGACGCCACCACCGGCTTCTTCTCGTCCTCCGTCGCCGCGACCGCGACCAGCCCCGTCGCCCCGGGCAGGCTCGCCGCGACCATCGACCCGTCCGCCAGCATGTACCGGGCCTGCACGACCCCGCCGTTCTCCCGGCCGACCACCAGCAGCCGCCCGTGCGGCGCCCAGCTCAGCGCCGTCACGTCCGCCATCTGCGGGGCCGCCTGGCGCAGCTCGCGCACCGCGACCACCGAGCGGTCGCCCTTGCCGCCGTCGGGCCGCTCGATCCGCCCGATGTACAGGCGCTTGTGGTTGTCCTTCTGCACCAGCAGCGCGAGCCGCGCCCCGTCCGGGGATGCCTTCAGCGCGGTGATCCGCCCGCCGTCGAGCCCGGACACGTCGACCTTCTGCGGGGCCGCGGAGCCGGCCGGCACCCAGTACAGAGCGGGGCTCTGCAGGTCCTGGTCCGCGACCCACAGGTTCCCGGCTGCGTCGAAGCTCGGCGCGCTCAGCCCGTTCGGCTTGGCGCCCTTGGCGGTGAGCACCGGCTGCGGCATCGGCCCGGCGGTCGTCAGGTTCACCTGGTACAGGCCGCGCCCGTCCTCGGAGACCACCGCGGCGCGCTTCTCGTCGTACGCCACCGCCGCCGAGGAGACCTTGAAGGGGGCGTTCGGCGCGGACAGCGGTCCGGGCACCGGTTCGGGCCGGTACTGCTGGTCCTCGCTGTTGACGTCGAGCTTCATCCGTACGAGCCGGCCCTCGGCGTCGACGTAGTACTGGTAGTCGGGGGACGGGACCCGGTGCGCGATCGCCGCCGCGCCCGCGTCGGTCACCGAGCACAGCGAGGAGCGGTCCGAGCGCAGCAGCTCCACCCGGTCCAGCCGGGACGCCGTCAGGTCCTTGACCGTGGAGAGCAGTTGGGTGGCCATCTTCTGGCACTGCGGCTGCGCGACGTTGTCCGCCTTGTCGTTCAGCGGCACGCGCAGGGTGTTCTGCCCGTCGTACGAGAGGGACTTGGTGCCCTCCCTCAGCTCGGTTCCGGTGGGGAAGCTCGAAGTGACCACGGGCCCCAGCCACTTGGAGGGCCCGGCCAGCAGCGACTGCACCGTCTGCGTCGTCGGGTCCATCCGCGAGTCCGGATCGCTGCGCTGGCGCACGTACACGGGGTCGGCGACGAGCGTGCCGCCCGCGAAGTAGTACTTGTTCACCGGCATGTAGATGCGCTGGAAGTCCGACTCGCTGAGCACCAGGTTCTTCGGCGGCGTCGCGATCCGCCACTGCTTGTTCTCCTGGACGAGCTGGAGGAACTCCTCGTAGCGCTCGCTGGGGGGCTCCGGCTGGTACGCGCTGCGCTCGTCCACCGTCGCGAGCTTCTTGCCCGCCATCTTGAACTTGGGGCCCGAGGGCTCCTTCTCGCCCTGGACGGAGAACCGGTCGATGCCCCCGGAGAGCACGGTGACCGAACCGGGCCGCCAGGTCTTGGCGGCCTCCTCGGTGAGGTACTTCCGGGCGGTCTGGAGCTGCGGGTCGTCGCTGGTCATGGCCTCGAGGAAGCCGTCGACGATATCGGTGGGGCCCGCCTTGTCGGCCGGCGGCACGCCGAAGACCCGTACCTGCGAGTCCACCCCTTGCGAGGCCCGGACCTCCCGGATCTCCCCGCTGGAGGGCATGGAGGCGCAGCCGGCCAGCAGCAGCGCCCCGGCGCCCGCGGCGGCCGCGTACACCCGGCGGGCCGTCCGCCGCGGCTGCGCCTGCTGCTCCGGCTGCTCCGGCCGGCGCCGCTGCCGCGGTGCGCGGCGGCCGTCGTCGTCTGCGTGCTGCACGGGTCCGGCGTCCACCTCAGCGCCCACCTGCTCCATCCTCCTGTGCTGCCTGGTCGGCCGGCCGGGCCACGACGCGGGCCCCGTTGCCGGGCAGGGCCGTCGGGTCCGCGGGCACCGGCAGCGCGCCGGCCACCGCCGACCGGGGCGGTATCGCCGAGCGCTCGGGCCGGACCGGGGCCTGGGCCCGCGGCCCCTTCGGCCCGGAACCGGATCCGGCGGCCTCGGCCGCGGCCCGGGCCCGGTTGCCCCGCGAGTCCTCGGGCTCCAGCGGGATCGGGGAACCCCGCAGCGGCTCGTCCGCGGTGCGCGGCAGGGTCAGCCGGAACTGCGAGCCGCCGCCCGGCTCGCCCCAGGCCTGGAGCCAGCCGCCGTGCAGCCGGGCGTCCTCCACCGCGATGGACAGGCCGAGGCCCGTGCCGCCGGTGGTGCGGGCGCGGGCCGGGTCGGCCCGCCAGAAGCGGTTGAAGACCCTGGTGGCCTCGCCGGGCTTGAGCCCGACGCCGTAGTCCCGTACGGCGACGGCGACGGCCCCGCCCGCGGACGCGAGCCGGACCACCACGTCGCGGCCCTCGCCGTGCTCCACCGCGTTGACGACGAGGTTGCGCAGGACGCGCTCCACGCGCCGCGCGTCGGCCTCGGCGATCACCGGCTGGGTGTCGCCGAGCACCCGGATCCGGGTGCCCTTGTGCTCGGCCAGCGGCTCGGCCCCGTCGATCACCCGGCGCACCACGTCCCGCAGGTCGATGGGCTCGGCCTCCAGCGCCGCGGCCCCCGCGTCGAACCGGCTGATCTCCAGCAGGTCCGCCAGCAGCGACTCGAAGCGGTCGAGCTGCCCGGCGAGCAGCTCGGCGGAGCGGGCCGTGACCGGGTCGAAGTCGACGCGGGCGTCGTGGATGACGTCGGCCGCCATCCGCACGGTCGTCAGCGGCGTGCGCAGCTCGTGCGAGACGTCCGAGACGAACCGGCGCTGCATCCGCGACAGGTCCTCCAGCTGCTGGATCTTGACCTGGAGGTTCTGCGCCATCTTGTTGAAGGCCTCGCCGAGGCGGGCGATGTCGTCCTCGCCGGTGACCTTCATCCGCTCCTGCAGCCGCCCGGCCGACAGCCGCTCGGCGATGCCGGCGGCCATCCGCACCGGGGTCACGATCTGCCGTACGACGAGCCATGCGATGGCGCTGAGCAGGACCACCACGAACAGCCCGGCCGTCGCGATGGTCGACTTCACCAGGTTCAGCGACTCCTCCTCCTGCGTCAGCGGGAAGAGGTAGTACAGGTCGTACGGGTCGCCGTTGATGTCGGTGAGCCGCTTGCCGACGACGAGCGCCGGCTCGGGCGCCTTGTCGCCGGCCCCGGCGGTGTACTTGATCTGCGAGAACGTCTTGAACGTGCCGGTGGCGTGGTTGACCGCCCGGCGCAGCTTCGGCGGGACGCTCGCAGTGGGGTCCACGTTGCCGGAGGCCCGGGCGCCCTTGACGCCGGAGGCCCCCGCACCGGGGGCGGCAGCCGGGCCGGTGCCCGCCGCGCTGCCCGTGCCGGTGCCGGTGCCGGTCCCGGCACCGAGCGCGACCACCTCGAAGGCGGTCTGGCCGCCACTGGCGAGCTGCTTGACCAGCGAGTTCATCCAGGTACTGGCATCGCGGCCGAGCTTGTTGTCGGTGGCGTCGGGCCCGTCCACGGTCGCGGGCGTGTTGGCTTTCTCCTGCGCCACCGCGAACCCGCCCGCGGCCTGGCTCTGCGCGGCCTCCTCCTTGGCGTCGAGGAGGCCCTTGCTCACCTGCGCGATGACCACGAAGCCGAGCGCCAGCACCACGGCCAGCGACATCAGCATCGTGGCGGCGACCACCCGCAACTGGATGTTGCGCCGCCACAGCCGGACAGCCGGAAGCAGCGGGCGCCGCACGAGTCGTACGAACAACCGCAGCACAGGGCCGCCGGGCGCTCCGTCCTGGAGCAGCCGGCCGGCCCGCAGGGCTCCCCAGCGGGAGCCGCCCCGCGGCCTGCCGGGCTTCACGTCAGCTCGGTCCTGCCTTGTAGCCGACACCGCGCACCGTCACGACGATCTCGGGGCGCTCCGGGTCCTTCTCGACCTTGGAGCGCAGGCGCTGCACGTGCACGTTGACCAGGCGGGTGTCCGCCGCGTGCCGGTAGCCCCAGACCTGCTCCAGCAGCACCTCGCGGGTGAAGACCTGCCAGGGCTTGCGGGCGAGGGCGACCAGCAGGTCGAACTCGAGCGGGGTCAGGGCGATGGAGTTGCCGTCGCGCTTGACCGAGTGCCCGGCCACGTCGATGACCAGGTCACCGATGGCCAGCTGCTCCGGCGCGGGCTCCTCCGAGCGGCGCAGGCGGGCCCGGATGCGGGCCACCAGCTCCTTCGGCTTGAACGGCTTGACGATGTAGTCGTCCGCCCCGGACTCCAGACCGACGACGACGTCGACCGTGTCGCTCTTCGCGGTGAGCATCACGATCGGCACCCCGGACTCGGCCCGGATCAGCCTGCAGACCTCTATGCCGTCCCGTCCGGGCAGCATGAGGTCGAGCAGCACCAGATCCGGCTTCGCCTCCCGGAAGGCAGCCAGTGCCTTGTCGCCGTCCGCTACGAACGACGGCTCAAAACCTTCTCCACGCAACACGATGCCGAGCATCTCGGCCAGTGCGGTGTCGTCGTCGACGACAAGGACGCGTCCCTTCATGGTTGACATCATCCCATTAGCCAATCGTTACCCGGCGGTGAGCTGTCCCACAGCCAAAAAGGCTGGAAATCGTCCCTCGGACCTGCCTGGAGATCACATAGACCAGTCTGCCCCGGATCCGGGCGACAATTGAAGGCGCGGACGGCCGCGGATCGGGGGGACGGCCGGTCCGCTCACCGTTCCCACGTGGCACGATGGCAGCCGACCTGCGCCCCCGCCGATCAGGTGTCACGTGAAGGAGCGACGATGAACGACTCTCCGGGCCGACCGACGCCCGGACCCTCCCCGTCCGACGGCGAGCGGCCGAGCGCAGGGTCCGAAGGCCAGAACACCGCTGGGGCCGCCGGCGCGGACCGCCCTGCCGGAGCGCAGAAGTGGTCCGCCGAGCAGCCGCCCCCCGCGCAGTGGCAGAGCCCCGGCGCGCCCCAGCCGCCCGCACAGCCCGCACCGCCCGGGCCCGCGCCGGTCCCGCCGCAGCAGCCCGCGCCGGGCGGCTGGGGCTCGTACGGCAGCGGCCCGGGCGGACCGGGACAGCCGGGCGGACCGGGCGGACCGGCCCCGTACGGCTACCCGGGCGGCCCCGGCGCCCCCTGGGGCAAGCCCCCGGCCGCCAAGCCCGGCGTCATCCCGCTGCGCCCCCTGGACCTCGGCGAGATCCTCGACGGCGCCGTCGCCACCATGCGCGGCCACTGGCGCTCCGTCCTGCCGATCACCCTGGTCGTCTCCACGGTCATCGGGGTCCTCGGCGTCCTCGTGCAGAAGTACACCGTCCCCGACCTGCAGGTCGCGGCGGACCCGCAGAGCGACCCGGCCGAGGCGTTCAAGAACCTCGGCAGCAGCCTCCTCGTGACCGGCATCGACGTGTTCGTCCAGGTCGTCGGCACCATCGCGGCCACCGCCATGCTCACGATGATCTTCAGCCGGGCGATCCTCGGCCGCAGCTCCTCCATCGGCGAGGCCTGGCGAGAGGCCCGCCCGAGCCTGCTGCGCCTGATCGGCCTGACCCTGCTCGTGGCCGCCGGCATGGCCCTGCTCTTCGCCGTCCTGATCGTCCCCGCGGCCCTCGCCGGCAGCGTCGGCCTCGCCGTCCTCGGCGGCCTGGCCGCCCTGGTCCTGGCCCTCTGGCTGGGGATCAAGTTCAGCCTGGCCTCGCCCGCGCTGATGCTGGAGAGGTCCGGCGTCATCACCTCGCTGCGCCGCTCCTCCAAGCTCGTCCAGGGCTCCTGGTGGCGGATCTTCGGCATCACCCTGCTGACCGGGCTCATCACCGGCTTCGTCTCGGCGATCATCGTCTGGCCGCTGACCATCGTCGGCCTGATCGCCTTCGGCGGCGGCATCAGCGGCCTGGAGGACGGCACCGCCTCCACCGCCTGGGGTGCGCTCATCCTCTCCGGGATCGGCGCGATCATCGCCCAGACCATCACCATGCCCATCCAGTCCGGCGTCACCGTCCTGCTCTACGTGGACCAGCGCATCCGCCGCGAAGCCCTCGACCTGGAGCTCGCCCGGGCCGCCGGCCTGGAGAACTACGGCGCGGACGCGACCGCCCCGCCCACCGGAGGCTGATGCACCGATGATGAGTACGGGGGGCCTCATCACACGGGCCGCGGCGCACCTGCCGGCCGCGGAGACACCACCGGTGACGACACCGCGCGACCCCGCCCGCGAGGCGGCCCGGCGCGAGCTGTCCAAACCGCTCTACCACCAGAACGACCCGGGTCTCGTCCAGCGCGCCCTGAACAAGTTCTGGGCCTGGGTCGGCGAACTCTTCGACCGGGCCGGCACCGCCACCCCCGGCGGCACGCTCGGCCTGGTCGCCATAGCCGTCCTGGTGGCCCTCGCCGCGGCCGCCCTGTGGTGGCGGCTGGGCGCCCCCCGCCGCGCCGCCGCCACCACCGCCGCCCTCTTCGAGGACGGCCCGCGCAGTGCCGACGACCACCGCGCCGCCGCCGAGGCCCACGCTGCCGCGGGCCGCTGGAACGAAGCCGTCCAGGAGCGCATGCGGGCCCTCGTGCGCTCCCTGGAGGAGCGCACCCTCCTCGACCCGCGGCCCGGCCGCACCGCCGACGAGGCCGCCGCCGAAGCCGCGCCGGCCCTGCCCGGCCACGCCGCCGACCTGCAGGCCGCCGCCCGCGCCTTCGACGACGTCACCTACGGCGGCCGCACCGCCGACGCCGACACCTACGCCCGCCTGCGCACCCTCGACCTCACCCTGACCCGCACCAAGCCGCTCCTGACGGGAGCCCCGTCATGACGCCCCCGACCCCGGACAGGCCCCCGGGCCCGACCCCGCCCCCGCACCACGCCCCGGACACGGCCCAGGCCCCCGACATGGCTCCCGGCATGGCTCCCGCCCCGGACAACCCTCCGGCTCCTGCCCCCGACAGGGCTCCGGGCACGGCCTCCGACCCCGGGGCTCCCACCACGGGCACAGCCCCGCCCCCGGCTCCCGTCCCGACCGCGGGCACGAGCGTGGGCACGACCCCCACCCCGACCCCGGCTCACACCGTTCGCACCGCCCCGGCCCCGGGCTCCGGCCCGGCCCCGGGCTCCGGCCCGGCGTCGGGCTCCAGCCCGGCCTCGGGCTCCAGCCCGGCCTCGGGCTCCAGCCCGGCCTCGGGCTCCAGCCCGGCCTCGGGCTCCAGCCCGGCCTCGGGCTCCGCCCCGGCCTCGGGCTCCGGCCCGGGGTCGGCGCCCGCCGCTGCCGCGGTCGCCTCCGCCGGCACGCCTTCCGGCCGGGGCACGGCCACCCTGGGCGCGGCCCCGGCCCCGGCGCCCGCCATGGGCGCAGATCCCGGCTCCGGGGCAGGACCGGCGCCCGCCCCCATGGCTCCCGGCACCCCTGCCCCCGGGGGCACGGCCACGGCCACCGCCGCCGCAGGCCGAGGCAAGGCCGCCCCCACGGCCACCGGCGGTGTGACGCCCCGCGGGCTGTGGCGGCGGGCCCGCGGGTTCCTCCTCGCCCTCGGCATCCTCCTCGTGGCGGCCATCGCCCTGGCCGCGCTCGGCTCCGACAGCCGTCACGGCCGGCTCGACCCCCGCTCCGCCGACCCCGAGGGCAGCCGGGCCGTCGCCGAGCTGCTGCGCGCCCGGGGCGTCGACACCCGCGTCGTCACCACCGCCCGCGAGGCCGCCGAAGCCGCCGGCCCCCGCACCACCGTGCTCGTCGCCCACCCCGACCGGCTCGGCCCCGCCCAGCGCCGCGCCCTGCGCTCCGCCATCGACCTCTCCGGCGGCCGTACCGTCCTCCTCGGCCCCGACAGCGCCGCCCTGGACGCCCTCGTCCCCGCCGTGCACACCGCGGGCGACGCCTACGAGCCCGCCCTCGCCCCCGCCTGCACCCTGCCCGCCGCAGCCACCGCCGGCCGCGCCGACACCGGCTCCGGCCACCGCTACACCACCACCGCCCGCGGCGCCCAGGCCTGCTACCCCAGCGGCGGCCACCCCACCCTCCTGGTCCTGCCCTCGGCCACCGCCGGCGGCGACACCGTCGTCCTCGGCTCGGAAACCGTCCTGCTCAACCGGACGCTCGCCACCGAGGGCAACGCCTCCCTGGCCCTCCAGCTCCTCGGCACCCGCCCCGACCTCGTCTGGTACCTGCCCTCCCTCGCCGACCAGCAGGACGCCGACGCGGACACCGCCGACAAGTCCTTCCTCGACCTCGTCCCCGCCGGCTGGTCCTGGGCCCTCCTGCAGCTGTTCCTCGCCGCCGCCCTCGCCGCCCTGTGGCGCGCCCGACGCCTGGGCCCCCTCGTCGCCGAGCGGCTCCCCGTCGCCATCCGCGCCTCCGAGGCCACCGAGGGCCGCGCCCGCCTCTACCGCCGCGCCGACGCCCGCGACCGCGCCGCCGCCGTGCTGCGCGCCGCCTCCCGCGAACGCCTCGCCGCACTCGTCGGCGTACCGTCCGCGCA
Organism: Streptomyces sp. NPDC046876; assembly: GCF_040645035.1. Lineage (NCBI taxonomy): Bacteria > Bacillati > Actinomycetota > Actinomycetes > Kitasatosporales > Streptomycetaceae > Streptomyces > Streptomyces sp. NPDC046876. The sequence continues at coordinate 17,399 of NZ_JBEYXK010000113.1, forward strand.
CACCCACGACCCCGCGGTCCTGCTGCCCGCCGTGTCCGCCCGCCTCACCGACCCGTCCGGCCGGGACCTCACCGCCCTGCTCTTCGGCACCCCGCCCGCCGACGACGCGGCACTCGTCGCGCTCGCCGACCACCTCGACGCCCTCGAAAGAGAGGTCCGCACCTCATGACGGCCACCACGGACAGCGCCCGCTCCTCCCTGGAAGCGATCCGCACCGAGATCGGCAAGGCCGTCGTCGGCCAGGACTCGGCCGTCACCGGCCTCGTCGTCGCCCTCCTGTGCCGCGGCCACGTCCTCCTCGAAGGCGTCCCCGGCGTCGCCAAGACCCTCCTCGTACGGGCCCTGGCCGCCTCCCTCGACCTCGACACCAAGCGCGTCCAGTTCACCCCCGACCTGATGCCCAGCGACGTCACCGGCTCCCTCGTCTACGACGCCCGCACCGCCGAGTTCTCCTTCCAGAACGGCCCGGTCTTCACCAACCTCCTCCTCGCCGACGAGATCAACCGCACCCCGCCCAAGACCCAGTCCTCCCTCCTGGAGGCCATGGAGGAGCGCCAGGTCACCGTCGACGGCACCCCGCGCCGCCTGCCCGACCCCTTCCTCGTCGCGGCCACCATGAACCCCCTCGAGTACGAGGGCACCTACCCCCTCCCCGAGGCCCAGCTGGACCGCTTCCTGCTGAAGCTGAACGTCCCCCTGCCCTCCCGCGAGGACGAGATCGGCGTCCTGACCCGGCACGCCGCCGGCTTCAACCCCCGCGACCTGCAGGCCGCCGGCATCCGCCCCGTCGCCGGCGCCGCCCAGCTCGAGGCGGCCCGTGAGGCGGTCGCCGCCGTGGCCGTCTCCCCCGAGATCGCCGGCTACGTCGTCGACATCTGCCGCGCCACCCGCGAATCGCCGTCCCTCGCCCTCGGCGTCTCCCCGCGCGGCGCGACCGCCCTCCTGGCCACTTCCCGCGCCTGGGCCTGGCTGACCGGCCGCGACTACGTCACCCCCGACGACGTCAAGGCCCTCGCCCTGCCCACCCTCCGCCACCGGATCCAACTGCGCCCGGAGGCCGAGATGGAAGGGGTCACCGCCGACGCCGTCCTGACCGCGATCCTGTCCCACGTCCCCGTCCCCCGCTGATGGCCCTCACCGGACGCGCCGCCCTGCTGGCGGCCCTCGGCAGCCTCCCCGTCGGCATCCTCGAACCCAGCTGGACGGGGCTTCTCGCGGTCAACGGCCCGCTCGCCGTGGCCTGCGCGATCGACTACGCCCTCGCGGCCCCGGTCCGCCGGCTGACCCTGTCCCGCTCGGGCGACACCTCCGTACGCCTCGGCGAGCCGGCGGAGGTCCACCTCACGCTCACCAACCCCGGCCCGCGCCGGCTGCGCGCCCGCCTGCGCGACGCCTGGCCGCCGAGCAGCTGGCACCCGGGCACCGAACAGCAGTCCTCCCGCCACACGGTCGACGTCCCCGCCGGCGAACGCCGCCGCCTGACCACCCGTCTGCTGCCGACCCGCCGCGGCGACCGCCACGCGGACCGGGTGACGATCCGCTCCTACGGGCCCCTCGGCCTGCTCGCCCGGCAGGGCACCCACACCGTGCCCTGGACCGTCCGCGTCCTGCCGCCCTTCACCAGCCGCAAGCACCTGCCGTCCCGCCTGGCCCGTCTGCGCGAACTCGACGGCCGCACCAGCCTCCTGACCCGCGGTGAGGGCACCGAGTTCGACAGCCTGCGCGACTACGTCCCGGGCGACGACACCCGCTCCATCGACTGGCGGGCCACCGCCCGCCAGGACAAGGTCGCCGTACGCACCTGGCGCCCCGAGCGGGACCGGCACATCCTGATCTGCCTGGACACCGGCCGCACCTCCGCCGGCCGCGTCGGCGACGCGCCCCGCCTGGACGCCGCCATGGACGCGGCCCTCCTCCTCGCCGCCCTGGCGACCCGGGCCGGCGACCGCGTGGACCTGCTGGCCCACGACCGCCGCGCCCGCGCCCAGGTCCAGGGCCGCTCGGCCGCGGACACCCTGCCGGCCTTCGTCAACGCCATGGCCACCCTGGAGCCCGAGCTCGTCGAGACCGACGCCCGCACCCTCGTCTCGACCGTCCTGCGCAACGCCCCGCGCCGCTCCCTGGTGGTCCTCCTGACGAGCCTGGACGCAGCCCCCGTGGAAGAGGGCCTGCTCCCGCTCCTCCCCCGCCTGACGCAGCGTCACACGGTCCTGCTGGCCTCGGTGGCCGACCCGTACATCTCGGAGATGGCCAAGTCCCGCGGCACCCTGGACGCGGTCTACGAGGCCGCAGCCGCCGCCCAGTCCCAGTCCCAACGCCGCCGCACCGCAGACCAACTGGCCCGCCACGGAGTCCACGTCGTGGACGCCACACCCGACACCCTGGCCCCCGCCCTGGCCGACGCCTACCTGGCCCTGAAAGCCGCCGGCCGCCTCTGACGTCGCCCGTTCGGGCGGGACCCACCCGGTATAGCCCTGCCCCCACTCGCGCCGCCCTAGCCTGCGTTCTCGTGACCGAACGCTGGAGCATCGAGCTCGAACCAGAGGTTCTCGCCTGGCTGGAGTCGCTCCCCATCGCCCACTACCGCGCGGTGGAGCGGCATGCAGACCGGTTGGCGGAAGCCCCGACCACGCTGAGCGAGCCCTACTCCAGGCACCTTGAGGGTGCTGTGCGCGAGTTGAGGTTCTTCCTCGGACCCGAAGCCGTGCGCATTACGTACTGGCTCACATCGCGCCGCCGTATCGTGTTGCTGACGGTCTTCACCAAGTCCCGTATGCGGGAAGAGCCGCAGGTTCAGCGCGCACTCTGGAAGCAGAAGGAGTGCGAGTCCGAGCATTCGCCTGCCCATGACACCTACCAGCGCGCTTTCGAGGAGCAGCAATGAGCAAGGGCTACCACACCCGGTGGGTCATCCCGGAGGTGCATCGCGCATCCGCCGCTTACGTCGAAGCGGGCGCCGCCATCGCGCTCGGACAGGCTGTGTACGACCGCCGCACCTTCCTCGGCCTGACACAGCACGAGCTGGCCCAGCAGGCCGGCCTCTCCGATGCAGACGTCGAGCGCATTGAGGGGGGGGACGTCACCCCCGAACTCAGTCTGCTGCATACGCTCGCCCGCGCACTCGACGCCAAGCTCGACCTCTCCATCGAGTCGGACGACACCCACGTCAGCTTCACGCCGCGTGCAGCTTGACAAGAGCAGGCCGCACGCCGGCCCGTAAACGCAGAAAAGCCCCGCACCAGAAGGTGCGGGGCTTTCCCACAATGATTGTTCGGCGGCGTCCTACTCTCCCACAGGGTCCCCCCTGCAGTACCATCGGCGCTGAAAGGCTTAGCTTCC
>NZ_JBEYXK010000114.1:0-20652 GCF_040645035.1 Streptomyces sp. NPDC046876
TTGAGTGCGGGGTGTTCTTAGGTGTGATCTTCCGATCCTCAAACGCCGGCGAGGCTGGGTTCGCCGACCCCCGCTTCGAAAGCGGGACGCGGTCGGCTTCGGAGGGCGGCGGGGGTGGGGTTCAGCCGAGGGTGAAGGCGCCGGACGGGGGTGGGGGGGAGGGCACCGCGTCGGCGTCGGCCACCGGCACGGCCCCGCGCGCGAAGCGGGCCAGCTCCGCCCCCGCCTCCACCCGGGCGGGAAAGGCATCGGCCGCGCACCGCCGCCCCAGCGCGGCCACCGGCAGCTCCCGGTCCGAGGCGAGCAGCACGGCGTTGCCGAACCGGCGCCCGCGCAGCACCCCCGGCTCCGCGATCAGCGCGAGCTCCCCGAACACCGCCCGGAAGGTGGCCAGCTGGGCCCGCAGGAAGTCGAACGGCGCCCCGTCGGCCAGGTTCGCCGCGTACACCCCGCCCGGCCGCAGGACCCGCGCCGCCTCCCGCGCGTACTCCACGGAGGTCAGCTGCGCCGGCACCCGCGAGCCGCCGAAGACATCGGCGACGAGCACGTCCGCACTGCCGGACGGCGCCTGCGCCAGCCAGGCCCGCGCCTCCGCCGTGTGCACAGTGATCCCCGATCCGGCCGGCAGCGGGAGGTGCTCCGCGACCAGGTCCACCAGCCCCCGGTCGAACTCGACGACCTCCTGGCGGGAGCCCGGCCGGGTCGCCGCCGCGTACCGGGGCAGCGTCAGCGCGCCGCCGCCCAGGTGCAACAGGTCCAGCGCGGCGCCCGGCTCCGCGGCGCAGTCCAGGACGTGCGCGAGGCGGCGTGCGTACTCGAACTCCAGGTGGAAGGGATCGTCCAGGTCCACGTACGACTGCGGGGCGCCGTCCACGGTCAGCAGCCAGGCCCGGTCCCGGTCCACGTCCGGCATCAGCTTGGCGGTGCCCTGGCCCACGTCCCGGATCACCGGGATCTGTTCGTCGCTCACGGCACCATTGTCCGGCAGCGGGGCGACCCGCCCCGCCGCGCCCTCAGACCGCCGGACCCGCCCAGACGGCGGCCGCCTCCGCGGCGTGCTCCGCGGCCTGCGCGAGCCCGGCGCGCGCGGCCGGGTCCCGCCGCGCGGGGTCCAGTACGTTGCGCCCGAAGGCCTTGCGGGCCTGCGCGGACGGGGTGATCAGCAGCACCCGCGCGCCCGCCGCCCGCAGCTTCGCCGCCTGGGCGGCCGGCGAGGGGACGAGCGCGGAGCCGAGGGTGATGGGTGCGACGATCACCACGCGGGAGTATCCGGCGGCCAGGTCCGCGTTGGTCGCCGAGCGGATCCCGCCGTCGATGAACCGCCGCCCGCCGACCGTCACCGGGGGCCATACGCCGGGCACGGCGCAGCTCGCCGAGACCGCGTCGAGCAGTGAGGCCCCGCTGTCCTTGTCGAAGGCGGTCAGCTCGCCGGTGAGCGCGTCGACGGCGGTGACCACGAGCCTGCGCCCGGGCCAGTCGGGCGAGCCGAGCCGCGCCCGCAGCACCGCCCGGCGCTCCGCCTCCCCGCCGGTGTCGGCGGCCAGGGCGAGGGCGCCGACCCGTCGGCGGTAGGCCACCGCGTCGGTGCGCGAGCGCAGCATGGCGACCGCGTACCGGGCGATGAGCCCCGCCCCGAACCGGGCCACCGGCTCGCCGGCGGCGTCGCCGAGCTGGCTTTCGTACAGCTCCTGCGGCGTGAGCGGCCCCGAGACCAGCTGGGCGCCGACGAGCGAGCCGGCCGAGGTGCCGACGACGAGGTCGGCTTCGCCGGCCAGGTCCACGCCCGCCTGCGCGAGCCCGTACAGGATCCCGGACTCCCAGCCGACGCCGGTCAGCCCGCCGCCGCCCAGCACCAGTGCCGTACCGCCGCCCATCCCGTCCGCCCTCCGCCGCCGCGTCCGTGTCGAGGGCAGTCTCGCCCACCGGGCGGAGCGCCCCCGCGGCGGGGTGGGCGGCCCGGGCGCCGGGCCACCGCGGGGATACCCCGGCCGCAGCCGGGCACCCCCGCCGGTCCCTGGTCACAGGTCACGAGTCACGGGTCACGGGTCACGCGTGACCGTTCAGTCGAGGACGGTCGTCACCGTCCCCGCGCCCACCGTCCGCCCGCCCTCGCGGATCGCGAAGCCGAGCCCGGCCTCCAGCGGCACGTCCCGCCCGAGCTCCACGGTCATCGTGACCGTCTCGCCCGGCCGGGCCACCGCCGCCCCGCCCAGGTCCACGTCGCCCACCACGTCGGCGGTGCGGATGTAGAACTGCGGCCGGTAGCCGGTCGACAGCGGCGTCGTGCGCCCGCCTTCGCGGCCGGACAGCACGTACACCTGCGCGGTGAAGCGGCGCCGGGGCACCACGCTGCCGGGCGCGGCCACCACGTGGCCGCGGCGCACCCCGTCGCGCGGCACCCCGCGCAGCAGCAGCGCCACGTTGTCCCCGGCCTCGGCGGACTCCATCGGCTTGCCGAAGGTCTCCAGGCCGGTCACCACCGTCTCGACGGGCTCGCCGTCGCCGCCGAGCACGCCGACCCGGTCGCCGATGCGGACGGTGCCGCGCTCGACGGCGCCGGTGACGACGGTCCCGCGGCCGGTGATGGTCAGCACGTTCTCCACCGGCAGCAGGAAGGGCGCGTCCGTGTACCGCACCGGCATGGGGACGTAGGTGTCCACCGCGTCGAGCAGCGCCTCGATCGCCCCGGTCCACCGCGGGTCGCCGTCGAGCGCCCCGAGCCCGGAGACGCGTACGACCGGCGCGCTGTCGCCGCCGTAGCCGTGGGCGGTAAGCAGCTCGCGGACCTCCAGCTCGACGAGGTCGGTGAGCTCGGGGTCCCCGGCGTCGGCCTTGTTGAGGGCGACGACGATGTGGTCGACGCCGACCTGCCGGGCGAGGAGCACGTGCTCGGCGGTTTGCGGCATGACCCCGTCGAGCGCGGAGACGACCAGGATCGCCCCGTCGAGCTGGGCGGCGCCGGTGACCATGTTCTTGACGTAGTCGGCGTGCCCGGGCATGTCCACGTGGGCGTAGTGCCGGGTGTCGGTCTCGTACTCGACGTGGGTGAGGTTGATGGTGATGCCGCGCCGGGACTCCTCCGGGGCCCGGTCGATCCGCTCGAACGGCACGAAGTCGGCGCCGCCGCGCTCGGCGAGGACCTTGGTGATGGCAGCGGTGAGGGTGGTCTTGCCGTGGTCGACGTGACCCATGGTGCCGATGTTCAGGTGCGGCTTGGTGCGCACGTAGGCCGTCTTGGCCATGATGTCTCTTCCCGTGTTCTTCGGTGCTCTCACAACCGGCCGGAGCCGGAACGGGACCCCTGGAAACGAGCCGACCCTCCCCCTGTGGGGCCCGCCGGACTGTCCGGGAAGGGTCAGCTTCGTGCGCCGTCGACGGCGGCGAGGGCCAGTGCCAGGGCGAGGGCGAGTGCCGGTGCCTGCGCCTGTGCCTGTGCCTCGAAGAGAAGGACGGCAGCCTTCGGCGCGTCCGCGACTGCGGACGGCGCTGCGGGGAAGGCGTGCCGGAACATGGGGCCGATCCTGCCGGACCGGCGGCGGCCCGTCGAATGAATTTCCGCGCGCCCGCGGGCCCTTGGGCGTCCCGGCCGCGAACGCCGGGCGCGAACGACGGGCGCGGACCCTGCGGTGCGCGGGTCGCCGGCCGTTCCTCCGCATGAGGCCCGGATTACGGCGGCCCGCCGCCCCCGTCGGTTACGCTCCCGGGATGTCCCTCCTCCTGGCGCCGTGGATCCGGCTGGCGCTGCTCGCCGTGCTGCTGGCCGCGGCCGGCGCGTGCGCGCTGCTGTACGAGCCCCAGCGCCTCCTCACGGAGGGCCTGCCGCCGGGTCTGCCGAAGGGCGCCGCGGCGCTCGTCTTCGCTGCCGCGTACGGCGTCGGCACGGCGGCCCTGGTCCCGCGCCCCCTGCTCAACCTGGCCGCGGGGGCCCTGTTCGGCGCCCCGCTCGGCCTGGCCGCCGCGGTGGCCGGATCGGTGCTCGGCGCCGGGATCTCCTTCGGCCTCGGGCGGGCCCTGGGCCGCGACGCACTGCGGCCGCTGCTGCGGGGGCGCTGGCTGCTGGCGGCCGACGACCAGCTGGCGCGGCACGGCTTCCGCTCGATGCTGGCCGTGCGGGTCTTCCCGGGGCTGCCCTTCGCGGTGGCCAACTACTGCGCGGCGATCTCCCGCTGCGGCTGGCTGCCCTTCCTGACGGCCACCGCGATCGGGGTCGTCCCGAACACCGCCGCGTACGTCGTCGCCGGGTCCAGCGCCTCCTCGCCGGGCTCGCCCGCGTTCCTCGCCTCGTTCGGTTTCATCGCCGTCTCGGCGGTGGCCGCGGCGGTCGTCGGCTGGCGCAAGCGGCACCGGTTGGCACCCGCGAAGACGGCCGGGGAACCCGAGCCCCTCCACCTGCACCCCCCTGTGGTCGGAGCCGCTTCCCACGGGCCCTAGCATCGGACCCGAACTTCCCGACGATCACAAGGACGAGCGCACCCCGACATGAGCTGGTTCGAATCCCTAATCCTCGGTCTCGTCCAGGGGCTTACGGAGTTCCTCCCGATCTCCTCCAGCGCCCACCTCCGGCTGACCGCGGCATTCGCCGGCTGGGAGGACCCGGGCGCGGCCTTCACCGCGATCACGCAGATCGGCACCGAGGCCGCCGTGCTGATCTACTTCCGCAAGGACATCGCGAAGATCATTTCCACCTGGTTCCGCTCGCTGTACACCGCGTCGCTGCGGTCGGAGCAGGACGCCAAGATGGGCTGGCTGGTGATCGTCGGCTCGATCCCGATCGGCGTGCTGGGCCTGACGCTCAAGGACCAGATCGAGGGCCCGTTCCGCGATCTGCGGGTCACCGCCACCACGCTCGTCGTGATGGGCATCGTCCTCGGCGTCGCCGACCGGCTCGCGGCCCGCGACGAGGAGGGCGGCCGCCACCGCGCCGTGCGCGAGCGCAAGACGCTCCGGCAGCTGAGCGTCAAGGACGGCCTGATCTTCGGCGTCTGCCAGGCGATGGCCCTGATCCCGGGCGTCTCCCGGTCGGGTGCGACGATCTCCGGCGGCCTGCTGCTGGGCTTCACCCGCGAGGCCGCGGCCCGCTACTCCTTCCTCCTCGCCATTCCCGCCGTCCTGGCCTCGGGGGCGTTCGAGGTGAAGGACGTGGTCGAGAGCCCGGGTCACATCGTCTGGGGTCCGACCATCTTCGCCACGGTCATCGCCTTCGTCGTCGGCTACGCCGTCATCGCATGGTTCATGAAGTTCATCACAACCCGGAGCTTCATGCCGTTCGTGGTCTACCGGATCATCCTCGGCATCCTGCTGTTCGTGCTGGTCGGAGCCGGTGTGCTGAGCCCGCACGCGGGCGAATCCGGCGGCTGAAACCGGGCCGCACAGGTAGTGCTATCTAGCATTTCCTAGCACCTGATTGCAGCATCACACCATGATCATCTCCCTCTTGTCTCCCACTCATCTCCCACCGGGAAGCCGGGATACGACCCACTAGGACGCGTGCGTCCGCAAAGTAGGGGATGACGCGGAAGGGCCCCGCACGGCAGTGCGGGCCCTTCCGTACAGAGGGTGGAGCGGGTCAGCTGAGTTTCATGTCCGGCCCAGGCCGTGTCCCTCGCCCCGAGGAAACGCAGCCGCTCGTCCATCGTGTCCCAGGCATCGCCGGTGAGGTCGTCCAGTGCGGCGGCGGCAGTGAGGATGAGCCGGCCGAGGCGCGCCTCCACGTCCTCCCACGTGTGCGTGATCTCAGCCACCTCACCGCGTGGGCCGGTGCCCAGCGCGCCGTACACGGCGGTGGCGATGGCGCCCATGTCGCCGCTGATCGCGAGGACCTGGAGGAGCCGGATGTCCCCGGCCGCCGTGATCTCCTCCTCCACGCGGCCCTGGAGCTGCTGCTCCACCACGGTCGCGCCATCCCCGCTCAGGGTGTCCAGGGCGACCATGGCCGTCACGATGACGTCCGCGAGTTCCTTCGCCACGTCCCCCGACCTGTGCGACGCACCCTTGCGCGGGTTGGCGCCGAGCGCCCCGTGAAGGACGTCCGCGACCTCGCCCAGCTCCTCACTGATCTTGAGTACGCGCAGGAGCCGGGCGTCCTCTACCGACGTCGGGGCCGCGTCCGCGTCGAGCCACTTCCGCAGCCGCGTCACGTAGTCCCAAGTGTCAACCTTCATGCCGTCCTCCTCGGGTGGTTCCTGCAGCAGGGGCAGAACAGCGCCGGCGCCGCGGCGTCCGCGGCGGCCGGGTCGGTCACGTCCAGCGGCGCCCTGGCGTTGAGCGCCAGGGCGACCGTCGCGTGCACGTACCGGCAGTCGGCCAGGCACCCGGCGAGGGGGCCGGAGACGTGGGCGTGGTCGTAGCGGTAGCCGTCGCCGGTGTGATGAGTGGACTCACCACGCCAACGGCGACGGGCCCTGCTTCGTCACCACACCCGCTGACCAGCCCATTTCACCCACCAGCACAGGATGAAAGAGCCTCACTGAGACGCGGGCGACCGTCACCGCCGACACCCCCGTCCCCCTCATCCACGCGATCACCGACCACCTCGACGTCCCGCTCCCGGTGGACGCAGCAGAGCCCCACACTCCGCTGAAAGAAGCTGGCTGGTCCGCTGCCAGCCCCCGGCCCGCACGGCGTGGCAAGCCCCAAACCGCAGCGCCGCCTTCGAGTACCTGCCGCACGTGACCGACGACCGGTGGACCGTCTTCGGCGGCGACGACGCAAACCGACCCGCCTGGTCCATCCGCCTCTCCGCAGGCGTGCCCCACGGCCTCCTCGTCCAGCTCACCGCCGCAGCGGTCGAGGTCGCTTCGCCTCCGCCCACTACGGCAAGGCTGAAGCACGAGCATGGGCCGGATGCATCCACGACTGCAGGCCGTGAGCCCTGGCTGGATCACCACGGCGAACTCCCGGTGCTGCACGGGACATTGAGCCGTCTGAAGGTCGAGCGCCTGCCTGGCGACCGCGACCAGAAGCCGGTGTGCCAACCGATGACCGTCAGCTCAGACCGAGGACTGCTGACACGTTGTCCGGCAGCTACGCAGAGCAGGTTCGACGCGGCGTTGGTAGCCAGTACCAAGCGAGCCAGAAGCCCAGATGCGAGCTTGTTCAATACACCTTAGGTTGGTGGTGAGAAGCCATGCTGGCCAGCGGACGAGAGTAGTTATTCCGTGATTCCACTATTGCGCCGGGAGTCACCATGCCTGGACGCGCGTTCTCACTCGCCGCGACAATCGCTCTGGCATTCGTGTTCACTTTTCCCTTGTCTGTAGCGGCTGCGCCAGCGTCCACGTCGCAGGGTTCCTCCGCCTCGGCAGCGAAAGCACCAGATCCGGCCGTGCTCCATCCGATGTCAAAGCGGACATTCGACGCTGCCTGCAAAGAGCAGGGCTACGCTCGGGGCGTGACTTTGATCGGGAGCAATGCGTACTCCATACGTTGCGTCAATGAAGACGGGAGCTTGCAGACGTTCCGTCCCCGTGAAGAGATTCACAACTTCGTGGCGCAAGCCTGCCAAGACGCCTATCCCGACATACGGGTGACTGATCGACTGGCCACCGTGGGAGGCACCTACAAGGCTTGGCAATGCGCGGATTACGGGTCGTACGCCGGGATTCCAGATCTTAAAGGGTGGTGCGAGTCCAGGGGGCTCCAGCTCATTACGAGCTCAAATTACCGGTACCCGGCCTACAAGTGGTTCTGCGCGAACTCGTCCAGGACGAGAGTCGATGGAATTCCGATAGACCAAGTCTGCACATGGCAGTTCGATGAGTCCGCTCTCGACCGTGTGTTCAACGTGTACGGGAAGACTATCGAGAACGCATGGGACTGCTTCTACACCGAGGCATGACCGAGCTGTTGATGCCCGCCAACCCGGGCACCTGGACCCCATCAGGTGCCGGAACCGAATCTAAGACCCGTCCTCCTGGGCAGGACCAACTCGCAGAGGCTCCGCGTCATATGAAATCCTCCGTTGACGGGATGATTCGTAATGATCGGAAGACTGGCCAGGTTCTTCGGGGCGACTCTCCTTTTCTTTGGAGTCGCGACGCCTCACTCGGCCGCTGCAGCCGAACCCGCCAGACAACCCACGCAGCCCATCGAGTGCCGAGAGATCTACTTCTTCGGCGGACACGGCCTTGGTGAAGGGGGAGTGGAAGATTGGGGTGAAACAGTCCAAGACATATTTGATAAATATTTGCGAGGTATACATGACGCCGACCCTGATGTGGCAGTCGGCGGCGAACCCATCGGATACCCAAGGACGGAATTCCCGGATTGGGTACAACTTGTGCGAGAGCGGTTCAGTAGCGGACAGGAGGAGGTAATCAATGGGGCTATAGCGCTGAACAATCAGCTCACCGAGAGGTATAGAGCCTGCCCCAACGAGCACTTTGTTCTTACCGGGTATTCGGAAGGGGCTTGGGTGATACACCTATACCTCAAGAATCTTGGCACTAGAGTCCTCGATAGGATCGCTGGTGTCGCGCTTCTCGGTGATCCGCAATACCGCGGAACTGGAGCCATTCCCAAGTTGTACCCAAACCATGCGATCACCCCTTACTTCCCTCCCGCCATCGAGGATAGGGCCGCCAGTTGGTGTGTCTCGTACGACCTTACAGAAGCAAAGCGCACTGTATTTGATCCCGTCTGTCACTACTCTGGGATTGGCCCTGGATCAGACCTAGCGAACTGCCTAAAGGCGGTCAAGGAAGAGCTCGATAACGTTTGGTGCCCGCACCTTCGCTACGTGGAGACGGGCGGAACCAAGCGGGCTGCCAACTTCCTTGTATCTCGAAGCTGAGGATGGATCGAACATCCAGCATAATTCTTCCTATACTTCGCATGCATAGACGGTCCCTGCGGTGTTCGCTGTACTGCGCTTTGATACCCGTACTGAATCCTTGGCAGTGGCGCCAGACCTTAAAATTCCGAGGGGATCGATTCAATGTGGAGTACCTCCTGGCGACATGCCTCTGCAGTTGTAGCTGCAGCCTGCGTTCTCGCCACAGCTTCAACTCTGACTGCCGGGCCGCCATCTGCTCAGGCTGCGGCACTTCAAGCCCGGCACAGCGGCGACTTCCTGGAGTCAAAGGCGTATTCCAAATCGCTGCCGTACAGAGTGGTTGACTGGGAGAATCGCAATTACAGCCTCACTTGCGACGACATAGTCGACAAGCCGGTCAAGGCGGAGGTGCGCAACGCTAGGGGAGTCGTAAAAGGCGATGATATTGGCGGGTATGACCGCTGGGAGGTTGAGGTCCAGCGAACCGCCCAAGGCAGCTTGCCAAGCCTCGGTAGAGTGACTGCTGTGCTGTTCTATTGCTCTCCGCAACCGAGTAACTTTTTCGAGCAAGAACTGCGCGTCTACCGTACCGATGACGGCAGCGAGATAGGTCGCACACCCACTTTTGAGACCCCTGAATTGCCACCCCAGTACCAGCCGAAATCTTTGGTCTTCAAGGACAGCCGCCTCGCCGCTGATGTCAAGTTCTATGGACCTGACGACAGCCATGCGGATGGACCCTCAATACTCCGTCATGTCACCTGGACGTGGAGGGGCAGCCACTTCATCACACACGTGGCGGACACGGGTTCGGAGGACCGTGGGGCGGTAGACCTGAGCCGCCAGGCCATCACCGTCAACGGAATGGGTCCTCTAAAGATTGGCATGAGCCGCGGCGACGCGGCGAAAGCGATCGGATCACCGATCCCAGGCAAGGAAGGCAGAAGAGTCTGTACAGACTTCAGCGTGGAGGGAGGGCCGGAAGGGCTCCTTCTACGCTTCGCATCTGACCGCCTTGTCGCGATCTACGTGATACCACCGGCGAAGAATATCTCGACGCGCTCAGGCATCCACATCGGCAGCACTCGAGACGATGTACTCGATACGTACGCTGGAGAGATCACAGCTACAACCCCCGACTACGGCGGTGAGGAGCTCGTTTTCGAACCAGCCGCTCCGGAGTTCAAGGGCAAAGTCATCATGTTCAGCATGAACAACGATGCCGTCGAAGCCTTCATCGCTGGTGAGCGTGACTGGGCAAGGTTTGCCCCCTCCTGCGGAGTTCCCGAGTAACAGTCGTCCGCGGTCACGTGCGGTCAATCGGGGGCGGCGAGCTGGGCCTCGAGGTCGGCGACGCGCCGGTCCTGAAAGCGGAGGTTGGAGCGGGCTGCCTTGAGTCGCTCGTCGAGGGTGCGGTTGTCGGCGGTCAGTTGGCGGACGCGTTGTTTGAGGGTGGTGTTCTCGGTGGTGATCCGTTGGATGGCTTCCTCGGTCCACTCGGCTTCCAAGTCGCTGATCTGACCTAGGAGTTCGCCGATTCGGGTGCGCTGAGCGAGGATCTCGGCGTGCGCCGTCTTGAGGGCGCCCTCGGCATTGAGCGCGCGCTCGCGCGAGGTCGCCTCGCGCTCGTCGTCCTGGTCGGCGAGCGTCAGGGTCCGGCGTTTGTCGGCCTCGTCCATCGCCGAGGCGATGGCGTCTCTGGCCTCGGGGTTGTCATAGAGGAAGGTGCGCGAGACGTCCGCCCTGCGGGCGACGGCGGCGACGCTCACCCGGGCCTTCTCGCGCCGCAGCCGGCGATGGCCTCGCGAACGCGCTCGAGGGCGGCTTCGGTCCTCTGGCGGCGGGCCGTCAGGGCGGCGGCCGTCCGTGGTGTGTGCACAGCGGCAGTGTTCATGCGACTTCCTGTTCGGGGTCGGCGTCCTCCGCTGTGCACGTATCGCTGTCCTCGCTCTCCTCGTCGCTGCCTGCGTCGGAGAGGTCGGCGGCGCGGAAGGCGGTGGACCATACGCGGTCGAAGTAGTCCTGGGGTTTGCGCAGGTCCAGGGCGAGAGCGTCCTCCAGGAGGCCGAGGCCAGCCAGGGCCTCCCCCAGGCCGACAATGGCGCGGGCTGTGGGTTCGAAGTAGCGGTGGAGGTAGTCGGCGGTGGCGTCGTCGGGGGCGCGTTCGGCCAGGAGCTGCCACTGCTCGCGTTTGCGGCGCCAGTAGAGGAGGTCGGCGCCGGACAGGACGAACTTGTCGCAGTTGTGGCAGTCGAGGTTCCAGGGGCAGGCGCCGCCGTCGTCGACGGGCTGGAAGGTGCAGAAGCCGCCCTCGGCGGGGGTGCTGCGGCGGGACAGGTCGATGGCGAGGGCCTGGGCCTGTTCGCGGGTGAGCGGGGTGGTGTCGCTGGTGAGGAGTTCGCCGGGGTGAGTGGTGCCGGGTCCGGCGACCCAGACGTGTTGGAGGACGTTCTCCAGGTCGCTGCTGGTCAGGTGGACATAGTGCTCGGCCATGCGGTCGGAGATGTGGCCGAGGTAGCGGCGGATGTGATTCAGGGTGGCGCCGTGCCGCAGCAGCCGGGTGGCCAGCGTGTGCCGGGCCTGGTGGGCGACGTAGTAACCGCCGAGGTCGAGGTCGGCGATCCAGCTGCGGAAGCCGGTGTGAAAACCAGGTGTAGGACAGTGCACGGCGCCCGTCGGGGTTGAGGCTGTGGGTGGGGAACAGGGCCAGGTGGGAGCGCTCGGCGGGAGTGGGCGGGCGGCCGGCGTGGTGGTCGGCGAAGTGGGCCAGGGTCTTTTGGCGGCGTTCTTCGAGCCGGTCCAGGAGCCGGTCGGGGATGCGGACGGCCGCGTTCAGGTTGCCGACCTTGGTCTGGTCGTGCCAGAGCAAGGGCAGCCCGCCGTAGCGTCCGACGCAGTCCAGCCGGAGCTGGATGACCTCGCTGGCGCGCCGGCCGGTGACGATGATGGTCTCCCACATGTCCCGCAGGCCGCGATCGTGCGGGTCGTAGCGGTCGGCGAGCTGCTGCAGGTTGGCCTCGTTGGCCAGGGCGCGCGCGACCTCGTCGGGGAAGGGGCTGCGGCTGCGGGGCGTGCCCGGGCCGCCGACCGGCATGGCGGCGATGAAGGCGCGGTCCAGGCCGATCTGCTCGGCGCTGCCGCGGTCCAGCGCGCAGCACGGCCCGGCCGTAGTTGAACACCATCCGGCGCATGTTCTCGGTGACCTTTGACTTCCTGCCGTCCAGGCGGGCTTGACCGCGAA
Source organism: Streptomyces sp. NPDC046876 (assembly GCF_040645035.1). NCBI lineage: Bacteria > Bacillati > Actinomycetota > Actinomycetes > Kitasatosporales > Streptomycetaceae > Streptomyces > Streptomyces sp. NPDC046876. The sequence continues at coordinate 12,015 of NZ_JBEYXK010000114.1, forward strand.
AGGGCAGGCCGAGGCGTTCGCGGTTGCGCAGGTCCGCGACGAAGTGGTGCGTGTGCTCGCCGCGCAGCACGGTGGGGTCGTGGCCGCCGCCGGGCGCCTCGGCCTCCAGAAACGCGGACCCGCGCGGCGTACGAAGTCCACCGGCTGGGCGCTGCGCGGGCAGGTGGGCGAGCGCAGCACATCGGCGATATGGTCCCCCAAGAGGTCGCGCAGCCACCGCTGGGAGATGCAGGTCAGGTCGATGTAGCTGGAGCGGTGGGGGAAGCACACCCCGAAGTGCTCGGTCTCGATGTAGCCGGCGTCACGGGTGTCGGAGGGGGTGAAGTAGACCTTCCGCAGGGCCGGTTGCATCTCCTGGACCATGCGCTGGTGGTAGGGGCGGCGGAAGACGGACGCCTCCAGGCCAGCCAGGAAGTCCACGTCGCGGCGCTGACACTCGTCCGCGAGCGACTGCACCCACGTCAGGTGCCACACGGCGATGGGCTGCAGGCCGTGGACGTACATGCCCCACTGGAACTCCGCCCGCAGCAGCGGCAGCCCCCGCAAGTTGAGCTGCCCGGTGCGGTGCATCGGCAGCTGTACGCGGCACCAGGCGCGGAAGGCGACCTGGTCCTCGCAGGTCACCGGGACAGCGCGGCTCATCCCACGCACCTCCGCCTCGTGCCACTGGTCGGCGTGCACCGGGCACATCGCGTAGCACCGCCAGCAGGGCCGCGCGCAGTCAAAGACCGCGCAGGCCCAGGGATAGACCGGGTGGCTCGGCGGGATCTTCAGCACCCCGCCGCGCAGCACCGGATCGAACTCGGGCCCGCCGATGAGTGCGGTGAGCACCTCCAGCCGGTCTTGCCGCGCGCGGGCATCCTGCTGCGGCAGCAGTGACGGCGCTGTCGCTCGGCCTCACCCCAGACGGTGCGTAGAGCGGCATCGAAGGCGGGGTCGTGGATGTCGACGTGGCCGTAGACCTCGGGCTTCGGCCGTGATGTTCTGCGGCAGGAAGCGCGTCTCCTTGGCCAGGCGTTCGAGTAGAAGCATACCCAGCTCAGGAGAGGGGAGGGTGCGCAGGGCATCCACCGGGATCGGCGGCGTGGTATTCGCGGTCACGGCGAAGATAATCGCCAACGATGTGTCTCGCCGCCGGTTTCCAACAGCCTCTACTCGTCGTCGGGGATCTCTTCGATCACCTGACCAAGGTACTTTCGTGTCACCCGGTAGCGCTTCGGCTTCGGCTTCGGTGGTAGGGCCCAGCCGTTGGCCTTCGCCTCCGCGATGGAGTCAGCCGTCCAACCCCGCATGACGCTGATCCAGATCGAGTCAGATGTCCGATGCATCCAGTAGCGGTCGAAGAACCAGTCACTCCGGAGACCATCCGTGATCTCGGCCTGGACCGCGTCAAGGCGATCGAGCAGCTCCGAGCAGACCTGTTGCGCTTCCTCGAACGCGCCCCGGAGGGTGTGGCTGTTCCGGCGTCTGGTTCGCAGCGGCCAGCGTTCCCGGAATTCCTTCTGCACCGCCCACTCGATCGGGGTTTTGTCGTTTTTCGTGTCGTTGCACCTGTCGCACGCCGGAACCAAGTTGTAGTAGTGGTCCGACCCGCCCCTGGACCACGGTATGACGTGGTCCATCGTCTCGGACGCGCCGCCGCAGTAGACGCACTTCCCGTCGTTTGCCGACAGGACCATGAGCCACACCCAGGTGTCCTGCCTCTTTCTCCCCACCCAGTGACCTCCGCCACTCCATATCGCCCAGCCGTCGAGCGAGCTAACGGATACGAGACCTGGCCCGCGCCTCAGCGCGGGCGAATGCCGGCCTTGCGAGATCGAGGGTGTTCCCGAGAACCGTGACGAACCCGTTCACCTGCTGCCGGGCAGCCTGCTCCTGGTTCGTCGGCAGCTCGAAGATGTCCGCCATGCCACCGGCCTGCGAAGCCCAGTCGGCGCGAACGCCCTGATACTCCTGCCAGTTCTGGCGGTTCTCCTCGCGCGCGCGACGGAGCACGTGCTCAGCCACCCCCTCGAAGGCCAGGACTTCGTTGACCTGCAACTGAAGTTCCCACATCGCCACGGCCTGGTCCGTGGTCATAGGCGCGACCGCTGGCCCAAGCCGCGAACGATTTCGGGGAGTCCCCGCGCCCGCCATGGACTGGCAACCGCACTGAGAGCGTCCGCGATGTTGTCGAAGTCCGGCTTCCGGCTCTCCTCCCCGTCGCGGATCCACTGTTCTGCGATCTGGCGCTAGCCGATGGTCGCCGCCGGATCTGCGAACTGCGCGACGACCTTGTTCGCGGTGCTCCTACGCCGCGGTCCTGAGCCGATGCCGACACTCTGTGCCCAGGTGCGAAGCGCCCTACGGGCTTGGACGTCGGGGACGACGGTATCGTTCATACACCACATGTAAAGAACCAGTGCCGGGCCTGGGGAGTCTCCACCTGGAACCCGCTGCCGCTCATTGGCGCGGCCACCGGCCTGCCGGCGGAGCCGGACGTGCTGATGGTCCGTGCTGGCCTCGCCGTCCGCGGCCCCATCCTCGAATCGGCCGAGCGGCTCACGGCCGAACTGGGGGCGAGCGACCGCTGGGGTATGGCACCCTTTGCGGGCAACCCGAACGATCCGGTCTGGGGGGAGTCGACGCCACCGTGTTCTTGGAACCCGGACAATCAGCCTCCCCGGTGCAGGCCGGACTCGCCGCCGCGTTCGCCCTGCCCGCCGTCTCCCGGATCGCCGTGGGCACCTCCAACCCAGAGCATCTCGACGAACTCGTCGCCGCCCTCCGGCATGCGGCCCACACGCCCGTCGTCGACGAGTACCGGGAGCTGCTGCGCGCCGGGACCGAACGGTAGGGACGGAGACCAGCATGCCCAGCCCCACCATGGACGACCTACGGACGATCCCGCACGACGACGTCCTGGCCGACGACGAGAAGCGCAGCGGCCGCGTCCTGGACCGCGACAACGGCCACTACAGCCGCTATAACGGCACGGCGGGATTCCCGACCAGCGAAGGCACGTGGGTACGCCTTGCCTGGTGTCGGCCCGGACAGCTCAGCACGGCGGCGTGGACCGGCATCGAGGCGTCCGTCGCCATCACCGGCGTCCCCCGCCCCGAATGGTACGCCGGAGCCCAGTGGCACGACGCCGAGCGCGGCGTTGTCTGGCGGGTCGACGAGATGAGCCGTGGCACCGACCCCGCGGTCTCCGCCACCGGCACCGTCGACCAAGACCCGCCCCTCCCGAGCTGCTGGTGGACGGAACTCCGCGCGGCCCTGGACACCCTGGCCGGGCACGACACGGACCGGGTGTGCATGCGGCAGGAACACCTGACAGGGCGGATCCGCGAGGTCTACGGCGACACCGTCGACACCACGATCACCGCTGGGCCTGCGCGCACGGCGACATCGGTATGGTCCGCATCCCTGACCCTCCCAACGCTCGCTGCTCAAGTCCTTGCCGAGTTCCACGACGTCCTCGACACCCGGCCCGGCCGCCTCTCCCGGCTGATGCTGTGCGCAAACGTCGAACGGCCCACCGCCGCTCGGGCAAGACGACACCGCTTACCGCGCCGGCACAGGAAACAGCGCGGCAGCTGCTCCCCTCCCTGACTTGAGATCACGGGGCGGGCAGGCGGCGAGCCGCCTCCCGCCCCCACACTCATAGCCTTGCACTCCGAGCCGTCGAGCTGCTCCGGCCTCGACAACCACATGATCACCGGCACCGTGCCTGCACTGCTTTCCTGTCCGACCCGCCATAGAGCAGTCGATGACGACACATCACACGCGAGGGCCACGAACCGGACACTTCTCGATCACGCAATGACCCTGCCGTGGAGACCCGCATGGGCCACGAGGTCGCCGGCGTGGTAGGTCTCTACTCGCACGTTCCCCTGACTATGGAGCAGGAGATTGCCGATTCGCTGCAAACCAGGTGGCTGCGCTTCGTGGCCGGCGAGGGAGAGCACTGGAAGGTGCCATCCCCCACTGCTCTCCCATTCAATCTTGATGAGTGGTGGAAACAGCAGGTCAGAGCCGCTCAGAACCTCGACTTGAACTGGTTCATGAAGTTCATCTCCACCAAGAGCTTCATGCCGTTCGTGATCTACCGGATCGCCCTGGGCATCGCCCTGTTCGTGCTGGTCGGCACGGACGTCCTCAGCCCGCACGCCGGCGAGTCCGCCGGATAGCGTCGCGCCCGGCCCCCCCTCCCGGCCCTCACCCCAACGCGTGAACCGCCAGGCCGCCCGGAACGTTCCCGGGCGGCCTTTGCGTCGTTGTGCCCGGTGAGACCGCAAAAGACCGGAAGGCAACACAGCAGGGGGTGTCCCATGGGCCGCGTGGTGTTGGAGCGTTTCCCGGCCGGGAGTCCGCGGGGAAGCTGGCCCGCCGAGGAGTACGCCGCGCAGCGGCTGCGCGAGGGCGTGCCGGCCGAGGTGGTGATGGACCTGGCCAGCGATGCGTTCCTGGTCGTGGTTCGGCAGCGGGAGGGGCATTCAGGCCACTGATCCGGCCCGGAGGCCGCCGGTGGCGCGCACACCCCTTGGCCTCGCGGCCCGGGGCCCCCACACTGACCCGATGACGCAGCGTGTGGACCTCGCCACGGTCATGGACCGGCTGGCGATCGACGAGGTGGTCACGGGGTACGCGGTGGCCGTGGACGACGGCGACTGGGCGGCGTACCGCTCGCTGTTCGCGCCCGGCGGGCGGGCCGACTACACCTCCGCGGGCGGGATCGAGGGGCCGGCCGGCGAGGTCGCCGAGTGGCTCGCCCAGACCATGGAGCTGTTCCCGGTGCGCCAGCACCTCATCGTCAACCGGCTCGTCCGCTTGGAGAACCGGGTGGGCTGGCCGGCCGACCTGGCCGAGGTCCGGGCGGACTTCGTCAATCCGATGCGGCTCGAGGCGGGCGGCGCCAAGGGCGGGGCCGGGGCCGGTACGGCCGCCACCGCCCCCAATTTCACCGCCGCCGGCCGCTACACCTTCGCCCTGGCCCGTACCGCCCACGACGGCTGGCGGCTCACGCGGGTCACCGTGCACGAGAAGTGGCGGCACCTCTCCCCCTGAGCGGCCCTCAGCCCGGCCCTGTCCCACACTGAGAGCGGAGGCGCGTCATGCTCACGAGGCGGACCAGGTGCTGGCGTGCGGCCGCCGCGGTCGCCGCCGGGGCACTGCCCTGCCTGGCCTTCCCCGCCCCCGCGCTGTGGTGGTTCGCGTACGTGGCCCTCGTGCCCTGGATGCTGCTGCTGAGGACGGCTCCGACCGGGCGGCGGGCGGCCCTGGAGGGCTGGCTCGGCGGCGCCGGGTTCATCGTGGCCGTGCACCACTGGCTGCTGCCCAGCCTCCACGTGTTCCTGCTGCCGTTGGCGGCGCTGCTCGGCCTGCTGTGGATCCCCTGGGCACTGCTGGTGCGCGAGCTCCTCGCGGGGAGTCCGCGGCCGGGGCGCGCCGGGGCCGCGCTGCTGCTCGTACCGGCGGGCTGGCTGCTGTCGGAGCTGGCCCGGTCGTGGCAGGGGCTGGGCGGGCCGTGGGGGCTGCTGGGGGCGAGCCAGTGGCAGGTGCCGCCGGCGCTGCGGCTGGCCTCGGTGGGCGGCGTGTGGCTGGTGAGCCTGCTGGTGGTGGCGGTGAACTGTGCGGTGGTGCTGCTCCTCACCGCTCCCGGGGCCCGGGTGCCCGCAGTGGCCGGGGTGACGGGGTGTGCGGTGCTGACGGGGGTGGTGTGGCTGTGGGTGCCGCGGGCCGAGTCGGCGGGCGGTTCGGGGACGATGCGGGTGGCCGTCGTCCAGCCGGGCCCGGTCGCCGACGGCCCGGACAGCGCCGAGCGGCGCTTCGCGCTGGAGGAACGGCTGACCCGCACCCTGGCCGGGCAGCCTGTGGACCTGGTGGTGTGGGGCGAGAGCAGCGTGGGCGCGGACCTGGCGGCCCGCCCGGACCTGTCCCGCAGACTGGCCGCCCTGTCGGCGGAGGTCGGTGCCCCGCTCCTGGTGAACGTCGACGCGCGCCGTCCGGCGGTGGCCGGCACCGGGTCCGGGTCGGGCACCGGGTCCGGCACCGGCACCGGCATCGGCATCTACAAGAGCTCCGTGCTCGTCGGCCCCGGCGGCCCGACCGGCGACCGGTACGACAAGATGCGCCTGGTCCCCTTCGGCGAGTACATACCGGCCCGGTCCCTGCTCGGCTGGGCCACCTCCGTCGGCAGGGCCGCGGGCGAGGACCGCCGCCGCGGCGCGGCCCCGGTCCTGATGGGCCTCCCGGGGCGGCCGGACGTCCGGATCGGCCCGCTGGTGTGCTTCGAGTCGGCCTTCCCCGACATGAGCCGCCGCCTGACCCGCGACGGGGCGGCCCTCATCGTCGCCCAGTCGGCCACCTCCACCTTCCAGAACAGCTGGGCTCCGGCCCAGCACGCCTCGCTGGCCGCCCTGCGCGCCGCGGAGACCGGCCGCCCCGTGGTGCACGCCACCCTCACCGGCATCAGCGCCGTCCACGCACCGGGCGGCGAGCAGATCGGCCCGGCACTGTCCGGCACCGCGCGCGAGGCGCACGTGTACGAGGTCCCGCTCGCCCGGGGGACGACGCTCTACGTCCGCTTCGGCAACTGGCCCGCGGGCCTGGCCTTGGTGCTGCTGGCCGCGTACTGCACGGTCGCGGGAATCCGCTCCCTCGGACTCAGAAAGCCTGCTCCAGAGCCGACAGCACCACCCGCTCGCACAGCTCGTGGGTCAGCAGCGCGTCCCGGGCGCTGAGCGGCTTGCCCGCCTCGACGGCCTCCAGGAAGGCGTCGACGACCTGCTCGATGCCGCGCTGGCGGGCCACCGGCACCCAGTCCCCGCGGCGGCGCACCGTCGGCTGGCCGCGGTGGTCGATGATCTCGGCGAGGTTGACGACCTGCCGCTTGGTGTCCTGACCGGAGACCTCCAGGATCTCCTCGGTGGAGCCGGACAGCCGGTTCATGATGCCGAGCGCGGTGAAACCGGCGCCGGACAGCGTGAGCACGACCTGGTGCATCAGGCCGTCCTGCACCACGGCCCGGACGTCGATGTGGTCGGCCTCGCCGGGCAGCAGGAAGCGCAGGGTGTCGACGACGTGGATGAAGTCGTCGAGGACGAGGGTGCGCGGGTCCTCGGGCAGCCCCACCCGGTTCTTCTGCATGACGATCAGCTCGCGCGGGTGGTCGGCGCACTGGACGTAGCCGGGCGCGTGGCGGCGGTTGAAGCCGACGGCGAGCGGGACGCCGCGGTCCTCGGCGAGCTCGACCAGCCGCCGCGAGTCGTCGAGCTCGTAGGCGAGCGGCTTGTCCACGTACGTCGGCACGCCGGCCTCGATCAGCCGCGCGACGATCTCGGGGTGCACGGTGGTCGGCGCGTGCACGAACGCCGCGTCGAGGCCCTCGGCGAGCAGCCCGTCGAGGCCGGTGTGGCGCCGCTCCACGGGCACGTGGTGGATCTCCCCGATCCGCTCGAGCGTGGCGGGGGTGCGGGTCTGCAGGTGCAGCTCCAGGCCCGGGCGGGCGGTCAGGACGGGCAGGTACGCCTTCTGGGCGATGTCGCCCAGTCCGATGACGCCGACCTTCACCGCATACCTCCTGGTTGATCCTCGGGGGACCTCCGCAGCTTAATCCCTGGCGGCGAGGGCCGGGTTGGCCGAGGAGCCGCGCGGGTGTCCGGCGGATGCGTGTCACCCGTGCGGGGTCAATATCGGCTCCGGGTTTTCACAACGGGGTGCTCGCACAGCAGAGTTGCCCGGGTGCACACCACCCGAACATCGACGAAGCTGCTGCTCTCGGTCGCCGGAGCCGTCTCGGCCGTCTCCGGCTGCGTGAACGTGACCCCCGCCTCCATGCAGCCGGCGGGCGCTCCCGGGACGACGGGGGCGCCGCCGCCCCGGCACGATCCGAGGGGCGGGCCGGGAGCGGCGGTGGAGGTGCAGGCGCCGGCGCTGGAGGCGCTGAAGGCGGTGCCGCGGGAGCCGACGGCTTCGGCGACGGGGACAGGCCGGGCCCCGGGGGGCGCGGCCGCCCCGGCCGCTGCGCCGCCGGTCCCGGACATCCCGGAGCCGCGCAAGCCGGCCGAGCGGGCTGCGGGGGGCAAGTCGGCCGGGGCTGCGCAACGGCCGGCCGCGCAGGCCGAGCTCCCGCGCGAGGTCATGGACCAGCTGCCGGTCCGCCCGGCCGACGTGTGCGCCCTGGGCCGCACGCACGGCCGCTGGACCCCGGACAGCCCGGAATCCCGAATCTGCGAGGACGTCCGCACCCCCTGACCCCCGCCTCCGGCGCGGCGCGCCCCGCCCGTGCCTTGGCCTTCAGCAGGGGCCGCGGCCGCCCCCTCGCTTCGGCGCGGGCGGACGCCGAGCTTCCCCTCACCGTCGAAGTCGCGGGGCGCATCCCGCCCCCGCTACCGCAGCGGGAGGCGTTCCCATCCTTGCCCCCTGTCACAGCGGGAGGCGTTCCCGCCCTTGCCCTCGCTGTCGAAGCCGAGGGTCTCGGCACATCCAGCCTCGCCGCCGTTTGAGACGGGGCGGCGGGCTTCGCCGACGCGTGGGACGGGGGTCCGCCATTTCCAGCCTCGCCGGCGTTTGAGGCGCGGGTCCGGGCGGAGCCCGGTGCCCGGCGGAGCCGGGTTTCTTGGGGCTAGCTCTCGGAGGGTTTCGCGGAGGGCGG
>NZ_JBEYXK010000115.1:0-19905 GCF_040645035.1 Streptomyces sp. NPDC046876
GGCACCGCCCAGAGCGGCTTCGCATCGACGCGCTACGAGTACGCCGCCGCGCAGACCCAGGCCAAGGCGATCGCGAGCCTGCTGCAGCGGATGTCGAAGCTGACGGACGAGGCCTTGTCGTTCATGCCGTCACCGACGTACGCGTTGTAGCCGTGGTAGGTCTGGCTGGCGCCGCGGAAGTCCTTGTGCTCCCACAGGGTGATGGGGCAGGTGATGCCCTGGGCGGAGCTGACCACGTCGTTCCAGCCCCACTTGGACAGGTCGTTGAATTCCGGGTAGCGCCAGTTGCAGCCGACGCTGCCGCGGAAGGTGAACTCGCTGCCGCCGGAGTTCGCGTCGCTCCAGATCTTCCCCAGGTCCTTGTATTCGGCCTGCGCGCCCAGTTCGGCGGCCTGGGCCCGGGTGGCGAAGCAGCCGCCCTCGCCGGTGTCGACGACGTAGGTGCAGAACTTCGCCGCCTTCGGGGCCGGCGCCGGTCCGGCTGCGGCGGCGGGGACGACGGAGGTGGCGGTGAGGGCGAGGGCGGCCGCGCCGAGGGCCAGGGTGGTTCGGATGATGCGCATGAATGCTCCTCAAATCGAAAAGGACGTGCGCTGGAAGAGACGAATCGCTGTGAAGCGCGACATGACTCAACATTCCGCCGCCGGCGTCCGTCGAGAGGACGAAGGTGCTGCTGGCACTTTCCGACCGGCGGGCGCCGTACGGCGGGCCGCCGCAGGGTTGGCCGGATCCGCGGGCCACGCGTGAAGGGCGCGGCGGCGGACCTCCCGGATGCCTTGACACGGGTGGGACACGGCCGCAGCAGGGTGGCCGAAGTGGCACCCATGCGGACGAACCGACCACCGATCGGCGATTGTCCGGTTCTCAACGAAAGCGGATGGAAGGACCAACCGGGCGCAGCCGCATGCCACTCGGCCGGGAATCGACGCCCTAAAGGCAGTTACCCGCAAGTAACATCTGCGGCATGAGCGACATGAGCAAAGCACATGAAGCACGTGACACGACGCGGCAGCAGTCCCGCCGCACGGTCCTGAGAGCAGCCGTGGCCGGCGCCGGAGCGGTGGCGGCGGTGGCCGCGGGCGGGGCGGCCGCCGAGGCGGCCTCCGGCCCCGCCCGGCCGGTCACCTTCGTCCTGGTCCACGGCTCGGGGAGCAACGCGTACGGCCTGTCCCCGCTGGTGGCCGAGCTGGCGCTCCGCGGGCAGCGGGCGCTGGCGGTCGACCTGCCCGGGCACGGCCCCGGCGCCTACTTCCCCCTCTCCTACCAGGCCCCGCAAGACCTGGAGCGGCTGCGGACGGAGCCCTCGCCGCTGGGCAGGGTGACGCTGGCGGACAACGCCGCCCACGTGACCGCCGTGGTGCGCCGGGCGCGCCGCAACGGCCCGGTGGTCCTGGTGGGCCAGAGCATGGGCGGGGCCACCGTCAACGCGGTGGCCAACCAGGTGCCCGAGCTGCTCTCGCACCTGGTGTACATGTCCGCCTTCTGTCCGGCGAAGCACAAGTCGGTGCTGGAGCTGATGACGAGCCCGGAGGCGGCCACCAGCGCCCTCTTCCGGATGACCGGGGTGCCCACGCCCCCGGAGCTGGGGGTCAACCGCGTCAACTGGCGTTCCAACGACCCGAAGTTCTTCGCGGCCTGCAAGGACGCCCTGGGCGCCGACTACCCCGACGAGGAGATCCGTGCGCTGATGAACATCCTGGAGCCCGACGAGTCGGCCGCGATCTCGGTCTCCGACTCCCGGGGGCTCGCGCACCAGTGGGGCCGCCTGCCGCGCACGTTCCTGCGGTTCACGGAGGACCGGGCGATCCCGCCCGCCCTGCAGGACCTGATGATCCGGGAGGCCGACGAGCTGACCCCGGGCAACCGCTTCCGCGTACGGTCCCTCGCGGCCCCGCACATCGGGCCGCGCGACCCGGCGGTCCTCGCGGACGAGCTGGAGCTGGTGGCCCGCCTCTGCCACTGAACGCAACGGCCGCCGGCCGCGGGTGGAAGGGGTGGCGGGCAGGCGCCCGCCGCCCCTTCCACCCGCACCGGCTCAGCAGCCCGGGGCCCCCGTGCCGCCCTTCTGCGGGAGGCTCAGGTTGGGTGCGGAGCTCGGCCAGGCCAGCGACACGGTCTTCGTCGTCCCGTCCGGGTTGAGCTGCACGATCGGGGCCGGCTTGCCGACCGGGTTGCCGTCGCTGCCGAACGAGAGCCAGCCGCTGGCCCCCGGCAGCATCTGCGCGCAGTAGAACTGGTGCAGGATGCCCGTCTCCAGGCCCGGGTTCTTCAGGCCCGCCCCGTCGCGCCGGGCGGCGCTGATCGCGGCGACGGCGGCGTCGTGCGTCAGCATCGCCTGCCCGCTGGCGAGGTCGGCGGGGTCGAAGGCGAGCGGCGGCAGCGCGCCCTCGGTGGTGGCCAGCGGCTGCTTGGTGCACGGGTCGGGCCGCCCGGTGAACGCCGACCAGAACTGGTCGTAGTTGCGTTTGGCGTCCGATCCGGGGCACTCGGTCCCCCACTCGTCCGGGCTGGCCAGCGCCGTGTACGCGACCGTCACCCGGCCCGAGGCGACCCCCTTGAGCACCGCGTCGTCGCGGATGGCCTCCGAGGCGTCGTCGCCCACCAGGATGTGCAGCTGCGCGATTCCGCACGGCGCGCCCTGCACCCAGTTCTGCACGAAGGCGCCGAGATCGCGGCCGCGCCCGGCGAAGTAGACGACGGACGGGGCGGCCTGGCACAGGTTGGCGTGCATCAGGTCGAACTGCTGCACCAGGTAGTCCTGCCGGCCCGCGCCGGCCGGGAGGGAGCGGGGCGAGGTGTACGGCAGCACGGTCACCGTGCGGTCCGGCGCCTGGAAGCGGGTCTTGGCCTCCGCGGCCAGGGTGGCCGTGTAGTCGTCGTCGGCGACGCTGTCCGCGACGACGGCCATCGAGGTGACGGCCGGGCGCATCCCCGCCACGTACTGGCCCGCCGCGATCACCGAGTCGGTGTTGGTCGGCGAGACGCGGAACATGTCGGGGATCGGCTTCCTGCCCGACGGGTCGGCCGGGTCCAGGTTCATCGAGTTGCCGGTGACGGTCGAGCCGATGACGGGGATGTGCAGCCGGGAGGAGACGGCCGCGGCGGCCTGGCGGGTCTGCTCGGTGCTCTGGCCGAGGCCGACGACGGCGGAGATGTGCTCGGCGTCGGCGTGCTTCTGGATGCTGTCGACCGCCTGCTGCCAGGAGGCGTACTGGCTGCCCATGTTGGCCAGGTACAGCTTGACGCCCGGCCTGCTGCCGTACGCGGCCGTGTTGTTGGCCCGCCAGACGGCCGTCACGGCGCCCTCGACGTTGTGGTAGAGCGACTCGTAGGTCAGCGTGTCCACGTCGTTGACGGGCGAGAGGTTCAGCAGGAGGACCACGGACGTGGACTCGGCCTTCACCGCGTCGTTGGAGGCGCGGACCGTGTCCTCCAGCTTGCGCATGCGGGCCGGCTCGCCCTTGGTGAAGGCGGTGCTCTCCAGGTTCACGCCCACGCACTGCAGGGGCGAGCCGGTGGCTGTCATCCCCTTCCCGCACGACAGTTCGGGTCGGACCAAGAACTTGTAGCCCTGGATGCCGCCCAGTACGAGACCGGCGAGGAGGAGGACGAGGACGGTCAGGGAGGCCGCCGGATGGCGGCGCCACCGGGCGAAGCGGGGAACGTGGACACCTGCGGACATGAGGACTCCTAGCGGTGCGCCCGGCCTCGCCGGACGGGGGCGCGGAAAGGGTCAGGCGAAGAGGGCACCCGCCTGCTGGAGGGCGCTGACGTCGAGCAGACGGGAGTTGTGCGAGAGGCGGTCGAAGCACTCTTCGATCTGGCCGTCCCACCGCCGGTTGTGCTCGGTCAGCGGATCGCTGTACAGCCAGAGCAGCGCCAGGAGTTTGGCCGTGGTGACCGCGACGACGTCCCGGCCCTCCTCCTCGATCCCGTCGAGGAGGACGGCGTACGCCTCCGGGGCGGACTGCCGGTGCACCAGGCGGCACGGGGCGGAGGCCAGGTAGTCCAGGAGGCGGACCCAGGCGCGGTGGTCCCGGTCGAAGCGCTCGGCCAGCGCCCCGGCGACGGGGGCGAAGTGGCCGAGGGAGAGCTCGTAGAACAGCTGCTGCTCGTCGCGGGCGACGATGGAGCCGCGGTGGGCGTCCGTCAGGGAGACCAGGGCCCGGGCCTGGCCGGTGAAGACCGCGCGCCACGGGTCGGGCGGCGCGTCCTCGGAGGGGCCGGCCGGGGCGGCGGTCGCCGCGGAGAGGGCGGTGAGTGCGCAGCGGCTGAGCCAGGGGTGGAGCACGGGCGGTCTGTCGGCGTCGCCCCAGCCGACCTCCCGGATGCGGGAGGGGCGGTGGAAGAAGGTGCTGACCCACAGGTTGCGGCGCAGCAGTTCCAGGCTGCGCGGCAGGTCGGCTATCCCGGGCGGCACCCGGGGGTCGTCGGCGGTGCGCATGTCGGCCAGATAGGCCGCGGCCAGGACCACCGGCGGCGGGGCGGCCCACTGACGGCCGGGGACGGCGAGCCCCTCGGGCAGGCTCGTCTCCAGGGCCCGGGACCACAGGGGTCTTCCGCCCGGGTCGACGGCGGCGGGCAGGGGTCTGTCCCGTTCGGCGGCGTCCTGGTCGGGCGGTGTGTTCTCGCGCTGGTCCTGGAGGGTGAGGGCGGCGCCCCAGTGGCCGCCGGTGAGGGCGTGGGCCACGGAGGCGGGCAGGGGTCCGGCCAGCGGGGCGCCGTCGCCGGTGACCTCCGCGACACGCTCCTCGGACATCGGGTCGAGCCACACCGGGTACCAGTAGTGCGCCGGGGAGGCCGGGTCCGGGCCGGCGGCGGCGCCCCCTCCCCCGGTCGTGCCCGCTCCTGCCCGGGCGCCGGGCTCGTCCTGGCGGGTCCACGCCGCGCGGGTGGCCCGGGACAGCAGGGGGATGCGGCGCTGCGGGGTCCCGGGCAGCGGGGTGGTCCGCCAGGGCTCGCACCAGCGGCTGGTCCACTCCGGCTGCCACTGGTCGCAGGCGGCCAGGACGACGAGGGGGTCGGCGGCGCCCGTCCCGCCCGGCCCGTTCTGCTCGTTGCGGATGCGGGCGGCGACGAGCGCGGAGAGGAACCGCCGGCCGGCCCGGGTCTGGGCGCCGTCGACGAGGAGGACCCAGGCGTGGCCGTGGCGGCCGCGGGCGGCCTCGGCCGCGGGTATCTCGCACGAGCAGGCCGAGCGCAGGGCCGGATGCCGCTCCGCCTGGTCCTTGACGTCGGCGAGGAAGGCCGACAGCAGCGGCGCGACCGCGGCGGTCCGCGAGGCGGAGCTGAGCCGGATCAGCGCGTCCAGGGAGCCCGCCGCCTCCGCCTCGGGTATGCCGACGTGCCAGCGCAGCGCGTCGCGCAGGCCCCACCGGGCGGTGCTCTGGAGCAGCGATCCGATCACCGGCCGGGCACTGTCGCGTACGGCGGAGACCACCTCGCGCGGCCCCTGCACGAGCGGGCTGAGCGCGCCCGTGGCCACGACGTCCATCGTGGCGTCGACCGCCTCCTCCACCCGGGAGGCGAACCGGCCGCGGCGGGTGTTGCGCGTGTACTGCTGGATCAGTCCGCGGATCTGGTCGGTGGCGCGGGCCCGGTCCGACTCCAGGTTCTCGTTGAGGGCCAGGAGCCCGAGCGCGAAGCGGTGGAAGACCGGGCTGCGGCGTAACGTGTCCCAGCCGCGCATCATCTGGAAGGCCACCAGGGCCGCCGCGGACACCGGGTCGAGCGGTGTCTCGTGGAAGTCGAGGTACGCGTGCACCACCGTCGAGCCGCACCCCTGCGACAGCGAGCGCAGCATGCTGGACTTGCCCGAGCGGCGCGGGCCGAGCAGGGCCACCACGGGCTGCCGCTGGTCCGGATACCGCCAGATCATGTGCCGCAGAAAAGCGTCGGCCCCCTCCGCACGGCCGAGCTCCGCCGCCCCGGTCCCCATATCCGCCCCCCGACTGATCCATGAGACGCACGCGTCGACGACACGGAAGGTAACACCGCAGGGACGAGGAGCGACGGCAATTGTCGAGGATCCCCGCCACGGCCGGTTTCCCGGCGATCTCCCGGCGATCTCCCGGCACCCCCCTGCCGATCTTCAGCCGATATTCTGCAACCGCCGGCCGCGGTGGAACGGGCCGGCGGGCAGACGAAACACCCGATGTGACGTGCCGGGCCGCGGAGCGCGGCAGGAGATGGAGCCCCGATGGACGTGCAGCACTTCGAGCGGATCACCGCCTTCATCGAGGCGCGGCTCACCCCGCTGTTCGAGGAGTCGACGGGCAGCGAGCGCGGCTTCGCGATGGACGACACCTCGCGCGCGCTGCGCGCCCTGCGCAACGCGGTGCTGGAGGCCTCGGCGGTCAAGGGCCTGATCGAGAAGCGGGCGACGGCCGACGCGGCGCTGCGCCGGGTCATCGACCAGTCCGTGGAGCACCACTGGGACGTGCTGCGCGGCATCGCCCGGCAGTGGGAGGACCACGGCGACTTCCGGCGCGAGTTCAAGCGGCACGCCTGGGAGCTCGACGCGGCCCTGGCCGCCGCCCCCGCCGCCGCGGAGGGCTGAGCCGGCGGTCCCGCTCCCCTCGGCCTGCAGGCCGGCCCCCCGGAGCGACAATGGGGGGTGAACCGGCCTGCGGGCCGGCGGGCCGGCGGGAGTAGGCGATGAACGGCTCGGTCCCCATCGGACGTGTTGTGGGCGTGCCGCTGCGGATGCACTGGAGCGTGCCGCTGCTGGTGGTGCTGTTCGGTTACGGGCTCGGCCGCCAGACCCTGCCCGTGTGGACCCCGGGGCGCTCCCCCGCCGTGTACACCACCGCCGCGGCCGTGGGCGCCCTGCTGCTGCTCGGCAGCCTGCTGCTGCACGAGGCGGCGCACGCCGCGACGGCCCTCAGGAAGGACATCTCCGTCCAGGACGTCACCCTGTGGGCGCTCGGCGGGATGACGCGGATGGGCCGGCCCCGCAGCGCCGCGGTGGCGTTCGCCGTCGCGGTCAGCGGGCCGCTCACCAGCCTCGTGATCGGCGGCGCGGCGCTCGGCGCGGGCCTCGGGCTGGGCCGGCTGTCCGGCTGGGCGGCGGTGCCCGCGGCCGTCCTGGTCTGGCTGGGCTGGACCAACCTGTTCCTCGCGGTGTTCAACCTGCTGCCGGCCGCGCCCCTCGACGGCGGCCGCGTACTGCAGGCCCTGCTGTGGTGGCGCACCGGGGACCGGGAGCGGGCCGAGCGGGCCGCCGCCCGCAGCGGGCAGGCCGTCGGCATGCTGCTCGCCGCCGCCGGCTGGTTCGCCTTCCTGCGCGGGAAGCCGGACGGGCTGTGGCTCGTGTTCGTCGGCCTGTTCATGGCGGTCGTCGCGGCGGCCGAGCGCCGTACGGCCGAGGTCCGCACCGCCCTGGAGGGCGTACGGGCCCGCGATGCGATGTCCGGGCCCGTCGCCACCGGCCCCGACTGGCTGGACCTCCCGCGGTTCATCGGGGAGGTCGCCGCGGAATCCCGGCACTCCCTGGTGCCGCTGCTGGACTTCGACGGCCGCCCCAGCGGGGTCCTGGACGTGCGCCGGCTGGCCTCGGTCCCGGCGGCGCAGCGGGAGGGCCTGCGCGCCCGCGACGTGGCCGTCCCGCTGGAGCGGTGCGCGGTCGCCGCGCCGGGTGATCCGCTGGCCGAGGTGCTGGACGGGCTGCGGCCGGGGAAGTCGCTGCCGGTGCTGGTGGTGGACGCGGACCGGCTGGTCGGGATCGTCACGGCCTCGGACATCGCCCGGCTGGTACGCCGGCACGCGCTGGGCGGGGGCGGCGGGCCGCCGGGGGCGGGACAATAGGGGTGCTATGCCGTACATAGCCGTGAGCGCTCTGAGCCATGCCGGGCTGATACGCGACCACAACGAGGACAGCCTCGTCGTCGGACCGTGGACCCTGTGCGCCACCGTCACCCGCAACCCGCAGACGTTCGTCTTCCCGCTCGGCGACCCCCTCGTGGTCGCGGTCGCCGACGGGATCGGCGGGCAGCCGGCCGGTGAGGTGGCCAGCGCGCTGGTCGTACGCCAACTCTCGGCGCTCGGGCCCGCGCTGGACAGCGAGGGGGCCGTACGGGAGGCGCTCAGCCTGTGCGACCAGGCCCTGTACGCGGCCGCCGACAGCGATCCGGGGCTGACGGCCATGGGGACCACGGTCGCGGGGACCGTGGTGCTGGAGGAGTCGCTGATCTCGTTCAACGTCGGCGACAGCCGGGTGCTCGACGCCACGCGGGAGGAGCTGCGGCAGGTGAGCGTGGACGACAACCCGCCGCTGGCGCCCGGTCAGCGCACGACCTCCCTGCTCACCCAGGCCATCGGCGGCGGCCGCCGGAGCACCGGGATCACCCCGCACGTGTCGACCGAGCCGATCGGGGCGGGGGCCCGCTACCTGGTCTGCTCGGACGGGCTCACGGACCCCGTCCCGGAGGAGGAGCTGGACGAGCTGCTGCGTGTCCACGATGACGGCAAGGCCGCCTTCGAACTGTGGCGCGCCGCCATCGAAGCGGGCGGCCCGGACAACATCACCCTCGCCCTGATCCGCATCGGCGAGTAGTTCGTGGGCGCGGTCGATCAACGACGCGCGGTTGTCAAGCGATGGACGGTCTCGGCCAGGCGCGCGGCGAGCTCTCCTCCGACCGCGCAGAGTCCGCGGCCCCGCAGTTGGCCGATGCCGACGGTGATTCCGGGCGACCTCACTGGCATCACGTGAACATGAACAGTCCCGCGCGTACGCACCGCAAAGAGGTGGAGCGGAGATAACTTGCCGAGAAAGTCGGCCTCAGGCCCCGTGTCCCCGTGCAGATGTCTCTGACCGGCGCTGTCGTCGCATGAGTGATCGCCGCAGGTGCCGCCTGAGTCGATTATCGTGGGCCGCGTTCAGTAGCTGATAACAAGAATGAGGCGCATCGGCCTACTGGGGCCCCTTTGACCAGTACGAGCAGTGCATTCCGAAGCCATGTCTGGGCGCAAATCACACAGAAGCATCGGAGCATTCGGCGATAAGCCACCCGGACTTCCGCCCGACGATGAGCGAGCAGGCGGCCTACGATGTTCTTGTAAGACGTGAACGAATCAGTGAGCGTTCAACCAGGCGGAGGGGTGAAGAGGATGTCCGACGCCTACTCGACCGAAGATCTTCAGATAGCTCGCAGAGAGGTACGGGCGGAGCTTGGAAGGAGCCTTGAAGCGAAAGCCACCGATGCATTCTGCATAAGCTTCCACATTCGGAGAAGGCACCCTGCACCAGCATTTCAAGAAACCATGGGACTGCCAGAACCGGTGGCGCCCCCAACTTCCCGTATTCCAAGTATCCTTGGATTCAAGGATGCTCTGATTTCCGGACCCTCTGTTGGTGTTGAGGCGGAGTGGATGGTCCGTCCGGCACGCGAGGTGCTTATCAAAGAGGCGCGCGAGCGGGCCTACGCGTCAATGGCGAGCGTCTACGCCGAAGTTGATCGTCAGTCACACTCCAGCATCAGCTCTCTTCCGGAGGAGCTTCGTTCGAGCGCGGCACCCATTACGGAGCTCTGCTGGCTTAACCGCACCATACGAACATGGGGCGAGCCGGAGGTGATCGCCGAAGTTGCCGGCGATGAGGCTGTCGCCCATGTCGACGTCGCCCGTCGCATCATGCCTGACGCTTCTCAGCCGAACCACGTAGCCATTGGGCATCCGGCTCCGGATTGGGTCGCATCAGACGCGACCGGGCATGGCGTGATCGTTGCGGTCATCGACAGCGAGGTGCGTGTGGACCACCCAGCCTTTCAGCGTCGAATTGCGCCGCGGTTCAACTACACCGCCGAACCCTGGGGGACCCCTGATGCGCATGGTACGGCGGTAGCAGGCATCATCGGCGCGAATCACCCTGACTGCATGGGGTTGGCTCCGGAGGTGGCCATCTACAACTACAAGGTCATGACCACCAATCGCCAACTGAACGGCTTCAACTTCGAAGGAGCGCACGCGCTCCAAACCGCAGTCGAAGACGGTGCTGACGTCATCAACTGTTCATGGGGCACCGGACCAGTCCCGACCGACGGACTCAGTGACGAGGCCAAAGCCGTAGCCAACGCTGCGGGCTTCGGTGTCTGCGTTGTCAAGAGCGCCGGAAACCGAGGTCCGGGGACGGGTTCACTGACTTCGCCTGCGGAAGCCGTCGAGGCAATCGTTGTTGGAGCATCCAACGTGGACGGAACGGCAGTCGAAATCTACAGCAGCCGTGGGCCGGCGGGCGGCCGGAAAGGGCCGGACACGGTCGCTCCCGGCGGGAGCAGCGAAAAAACCATCCTCTGCTGTCTCCCAAACGGGGGATTTGGCAACGCCGGCTTCGGCACGAGTTATGCGGCTTCGCATGCCACCGGCGTGCTTGCGCTCCTTTGCCAGGCAGCTCCATCCATGAGCCTGCAGGACCTTCGAGACATCATTACGAGCGGGTCCGTCCTTCTTGACGGGTTTGGCCCTGAGGCTCAGGGGTCGGGTTTGCTGCGCGTGGACAGTGTCAGCCGATGACCGTATCAGGTTCGATGCGACTCGGTAGGGCTATTTGCACCACGCCAGGCGCAGTCGCGAGCTCACTCACAGTCTCGGCCGGCACAACGGCGCGCACAGTTTGATTCAACCAAACGCTGTCCACGATGTAACCGTTTGCATGCTGGATCGCCTCGGCAACGGGTTCCAGCTCGCTTTGGAAGGCCTGACGCGTAGCTTCGATGCGATCTCGCCGGGAGCCGGTCACAGCCATGTCGACTGGCTGCAGCTGAATGATGACGTCTACGGCCTGGTCCGCCTCAGATGCGGCTATGTGGTCCGCGAGTTCTTGAGTGACCTTTTCGGCCTTTGAAGTCATTTCATTCAACCTTTCGCAGCGTACTAGCTTGGAGGTTGCCTGCCCAGAACGCCGCACCCCAAACTACATAATATCTAATCGTTGAAAGCTGACAGACCGGGTCAGTGTCCTCGGTCAAGCGGCGCCGGGCAACTCAGGGAAGGTAAAATTATGGCGCCGCCGCTTTCGCCACTACGCTTCAAAGGCGAGTCGGCCGCCACATGCTGGGGTACCCGCTGCGCCTCCGGAAACGCCAGCCTCCGGGGGGCGACGCCGCGGCGCAGCTGCTCCATCCGTACGGGCAGCAGGATCACCAGCCCCGGCTCGCACGCGCGCCGCGTCCATCAGAGCCAGTCCCGAGCGCCCTGTAACCGCATTCGGCACCCCCCGCCGGCGCCCGGGCCACGGACCACGCTTTGGCGCCGGCCGATCGCCCGAGCCAGTGCATCCTCCCGGGCTTCGGCCGGGTCGCCATCCAGCGGGCGAACTCCTCGGCAACTCCGGCTCCACCACCGCCCCGGCGGCGTCCAGCAACATCGGTCCCGAGAGGGATCACCCGTCTCAAGCATGATCGGAAGTTAGCAGAAACATGAGCCTGACCTGCGGTTATCCATCAACTGGTTCAGTCAACATCGGCGTCTCCGTGTCCGTAGTTCCGGCAACCGAGCGCTACACGGTGCACCTCCGGCAGATACACCAGCACGAAGGCGGCTCATCGACCGTGTCCGTAACCTTAAAAGGTTTGGGAACTCGACGGGGAGCACGTCGGCCTCAACGAGATCGGCCGCGGCTCTCCACCGGCCCGATCCCCGGCAGCGACGCCGAACTCGACGCCCTCCCCCTGGCAACTGCCGAGGCGATGGAGATCGTCAGCCCAGTCCCCGCAGCCTCCATCAACCCCACCACCTTCTGGGCCGGCGCCCACTGCGCTTTTCGCAGCCGACAGACCTGGTCCTTGACTCCCGCCGGGGTGCAGTGCGGGGTCGCGCCCGGCCTACTGGAACGGTCGTTCAGGCCCGCATCGACCTCGACCCGCCACCGGCGGACCCACTTGGGGGCGGTGGACCGGGATATCCCCTCTCGGTGGCGACGTCCGCGACGGGGCGGCCCGCCAGGCTGTGGCTGGAAAGGTTCGCCGGGTCGCGGCGTCCGGTGCGGTGCATCCAGGGCGGAGGCCTCGGCTCGTACTGGACCCATGTGCGAGGGCCGACAACGCGGCAAGGTGTCGTCCCTGGGTGCACCTCCCAGTGGTAGCGGGGGGGCGAGCGCCGCGAGCCGGTGAGCCCTTTCCGGTCGTGGCACTAGGGGCGGCGGCGGGGCTTGGTGCCACCTCGGGTCGGCTTGGCGGCCTGGCCGCCGCGGGCGTTCTTTCCGGATCCGGCGCCCTTGCCGCCCTTCGTTCCGCCGCGCGGGGCGTTCTTCCCGGCGGCGGCCTTGCGCTGCTTCGGCTGCGCGGCGCCGGAGGCAGCCGGCTGCGGCCCACGCGTGCTGTTCACGGTGCGCCCGCGCACGATGCCGATGAAGTGCTCGATCAGGTCGGGCGTCGGCTCGGACTCCACCCACGACAGGGCCACCCGGGAGACCGGGGCGTCGACGACCGTCCGGTACGTCAGGTCCTTGCGGTGGTGCAGCCGCGCGAGGGACTGGGGGACGACGAGGACGCCGATCCCGGCCGCGACGAGCTCGATCGCGTCGGCGGTGGTCGCCGGGCGCTCGAACGCCGGCTTGCCGGGCAGCTCCTCCCAGCCGAGGGTGTCGTCGAGCGGGTGCAGCACGATCTCGTCCGCGAGGTCCCCGGTGGACACCTCCTCCACCGCCGCGACGAGGTGGTCCTTCGGGACGACCACGACGGTGGTCTCGGTGTACAGCGGGATCGCGGACAGGCCCGTGCGGTCCATCGGCAGCCGTACGAACCCCGCGTCGGCACCGCCGTCACGCAGGGTGTCCGGCGCTTCGCCGGCGGCCACCTGGAGGAGGGTCAAGGGGACGTCCGGCAGGCGCTCGTTCCAGATCCGCACCCACTTGCTGGGCGTCACTCCGGGGACGTACGCGAGCCGGAACGAGGGAGAGCTTTCCGAGCCTGTCACCCGCCCAGGTTACCGGGCGTGGTCAGAACCAGCGCACATGCTCGATATTCTTATCGGCATGACGTCGCACAAGACCGCCCAGACCATGAAGCCCGCCACCGCGGCGAAGAAGCTGGGTGTGTACCTCGAAGCCACCCCCGCGGAGTTCCGGGAGGGTGTCGTGTCCCGCAGCGAGCTGAACGCGCTGCAGGCCGACCCGCCGCAGTGGCTTCAGGACCTGCGACGCAACGGCCCGCACCCGCGCCCCGTGGTCGCGGCCCGGCTCGGCGTCTCCATCGCCGGCCTCGCCCGCGGCGGGGTCACCGAGGCCCTCACCACCGAGCAGATCGACGCGCTGAAGCAGGACAACCCGGAGTGGCTCCAGAAGGAGCGCGCCACCCAGGCCGAGGTCCGCAAGGAAGCGGTCCGCATCAAGGAGCGCAACGCGGAGCGCGCCGAGCGTGCGGAGCGCCGCCGACAGGACGAGTCCTGACCCGCGCCGGGTCCTGAGACCCCACGTCCCACCCAGCCACCGAGCCACCGCAAGCGCCGGGGCAGGCGCCCGCGCACCGGTGCACACGCCCCCGTTCGCGGTGGTTCCGGTGGGGATCGGCGGAATGCGGGGCCTGCCGCCTGGGCAGGGCTTCTGCGTGCTCTCGCAACTCCTCGCACGGCTGCGGCGTACGGCCGCCAAGCCCGTGTTCACGGCCGACTTCACTTCGACATCCCAATGGGTCGCCGGGCGCTCCTGGGCCTATCCCGACGGGGGCCCGGTCAACCCCGGCGACAACAAGCTCGATCACCTCGTCGCCGATCCCTCCTACAGCCGCAGCGGCACGTTCCGCGCCACCCGCCGGCCCGACGGCAACTGGGACACCGGGCTGCTGACCACCGAGGGCAGCGACGAGGGCTTCCTGGTGCGCGCGGAGGACACCCTCGAGGCCCGGGTCCGGCTGCCCGAGGAACTCGGTGCCTGGCCGGCGATCTGGACCTGGCGCGACGGCGGCCAGGAGGTCGACGTCTTCGAGTACCACCCCGACAACCCGGACCTGCTCGAACTCTCCAACCACGTGCGCGGCGGCGGCTCGCACTACTTCCGCGACGGCGCGGTGCAGCCCGGCGCATGGGTCGACCTCAAGGTGAGGTTCGGCGCCAAGTCGGTGGTCTGGTGGGTCAACGGCGCCCGCGTGTACGCCGACCGCAGCGGTGTCGGGCGGCGCTGGCGGGCGTACCTCATCGTCAACCTGTCCGTGTGCGCGGGCCGCTACCACCCGGCGCCGGAACCCGGCGTCTCCGCCATGTCGTACGAGGTGTCGGACCTGGTGGTGTACCGGCCCTGAGTGCGGGCCCGGGTCACGATCCGCCCGGGGCAAATGAGCGGCACGGTCCGCCCGGTGCGCGCTACGGTGCCCCGATGTCAGCGATCAAGAAGTTCCAAGTCACCTTCGACTGCGCGGAACCCGAGCGCGTCGCCCGCTTCTGGTGTGAGGTGCTGGGGTACGTCATACCGCCGCCACCGGAGGGGTTCACCACCTGGGACGACTACAACCGCACCCTGCCTCCCGAGGACCGGGGTTCATGGTTCGCCTGCAGTGACCCCTCGGGCGTTGGCCCGCGCCTGTACTTCCAGCGCGTGCCCGAAGGCAGGACCGTCAAGAACCGGGTGCACCTCGACGTCCGGGTCGGCACCGGGCTCGTGGGGGACGAGCGCCTCGCCGCGCTCGAAGCCGAGTGCGCACGACTGGTCGCCCTCGGTGCGACCCACGTGCAGACCCTGTATGCCGATGGGGAGAACGAGTCGTGCATCCCGATGCTGGACATCGAGGGCAACGAGTTCTGCATCGACTGAGCCCGCTCCGGGCCGGGGGGCCTTCCGCCGGCCGCGGTCACCGCCGGCCACCGGCCTGCAATGCCTGAAACAGAGCCGTAAATTCGGCAACACGACTGTCAAATTCCTTTGATCCTGCGGACGTTGTGTGCGCCGGTACCCGGACGTAGGTTTTTCGGAGAAACGAGGTCACCCGGCCGTTTCGGAAACCCACTGCCTGGCATGAGAGGTGTCGATGACGGCTCCGCCGGTCCCATCCCGCCCTTCCCCCGGTCCGGCTCCACTGCACCTCGCCGTGGCGCTGGACGGTGCGGGATGGCATCCGGCCGCCTGGAGGGAGCCCGGGGCCCGGGCGGCCGAGCTGTTCACCGCCGCGTACTGGGCGGACCTGGTCGCCGAGGCCGAGCGGGGCCTCATCGACTTCGTCACCTTCGAGGACTCCTTCGCCCCCGCCATCCGGGCCGACCGGGTCAGCGGCCGGCTGGACGCCGTGCTCACGGCGGCGCGCGTCGCCCCGCTGACCCGGCACGTCGGGCTCGTCCCGACAGTGACCGCCACCCACACCGAGCCCTTCCACATCTCGAAGGCCATCGCCACCCTCGACTACGTCAGCACCGGCCGCGCCGGCATCCGGATCAGGGTCTCGGCACGGGCCGACGAGGCGGCCCACTTCGGCCGCCGCGCCTTCCCCGTCCCCGAGGCCGAGCTCCGCGAGGAGGCCGCCGACCACGTCGAGGTCGTACGCCGGCTCTGGGACAGCTGGGAGGACGACGCCGAGATCCGCGACGCGGCCACGGGCCGCTTCGTCGACCGGCACAAGCTGCACCCCATCGACTTCGAGGGCCGCCACTTCAGCGTCCGCGGGCCGTCGATCACCCCGCGCCCGCCGCAGGGCCAGCCGCTGGTGACCGCCTCCTCCGGGGTCCTGCCCGCCGGCTCCGCCGACCTCGTGTTCACCACGCCGCGCAGCGCCGAGGAGGCGCGCGCCGGGCTGCCGGACGGGCCCGCACACGTCTTCGCCGACCTGGTCGTGCTCCTCGACGCGTCCCCGGGCGCCGCCGCGGACCGGCTGCACCGGCTCGATGCAGCGGTGGGCCGGCCGTACGGGGGCGACGCCGACGTCTTCACCGGAACCCCCGCCGGCCTCGCGGACCGGCTTCAGGAATGGCAGGGCGCCGGCCTGACCGGTTTCCGGCTGCGGCCGGGCGTCCTCGCGCACGACCTGCCCGCGATCACCCGCGGCCTGGTCCCCGAGCTCCAGCGCCGGGGGGCCTTCCGCACGGCGTACGGCGCCCGCACCCTGCGCGGGCTGCTGGGGCTGGAGCGCCCCGCCAACCGCTACGCCGCCGCCACCTCCTGAGCCCGACGAGCCGAGCCGAAGGACCGCCTCGACCATGAGCAAGCCCGTCAAGCAGATCCACCTCGCGGCGCACTTCCCCGGGGTGAACAACACCACCGTCTGGAGCGACCCGGCCTCCGGCAGCCACATCGAGTTCGACTCCTTCGTCCACTTCGCGCGGACCGCCGAACGCGCCCGGTTCGACTTCCTCTTCCTCGCGGAGGGGCTGAGGCTGCGCGAACAGGGCGGCCGCATCCACGACCTGGACGTCGTCGGCCGCCCGGATACCTTCACCGTCCTCGCAGCGCTCGCCGCCGTGACCGAGCGGCTCGGGCTGACGGGGACGATCAGCTCCACCTTCAACGAGCCGTACGAGGTGGCCCGCCAGTTCGCCAGCCTCGACCACCTCTCCGCGGGGCGTGCCGCCTGGAACGTGGTCACCTCCTGGGACGCCTTCACCGGGGAGAACTTCCGGCGCGGCGGCTTCCTGCCCGAGGAGGAGCGCTATGGGCGGGCCCGGGAGTTCCTCGCCACCGCCACCGAGCTGTTCGACTCCTGGGACGGCGGCGAGGTCCTCGCCGACCCCGCCTCGGGCGTGTTCCTGCGGGACGCGCAGGCCGGCGCCTTCGCCCACCGGGGCCGCCACTTCACCATCGAGGGCCGCTTCGGCGTCCCGCGCAGCCCCCAGGGGCGCCCCGTCGTCTTCCAGGCCGGCGACTCCGACGAGGGCCGCGAGTTCGCCGCGGCCGAGGCCGACGCCATCTTCAGCCGGTACGGGACCCTCGCCGAGGGGCGCGCCTTCTACGCCGACGTCAAGGGCCGGCTCGCCCGGTACGGCCGCACCCCCGACCAGCTCAAGATCCTTCCCGCGGCGACCTTCGTGCTGGGCGACACCGACGCCGAGGCCCGCGAACTCGCCCGCGAGGTGAGGCGCCGGCAGGTCAGCGGGGCGACGGCGATCGCGTACTTGGAGCACGTCTGGAACCGCGACCTGTCCGCCCACGATCCCGACGGGCCGCTCCCGGACGTCGACCCGGAGCCGGGCGAGAACACCGTCGCCCTGGGCCGGGCCAGTGTGCGGCAGTTCCGCGATCCGCTCGCCACCGCCCGGCAGTGGCGCGAACTCGCCGAGGCCAAGGGGCTGTCGATCCGCGAGCTGGTGATCGAGACCACCGGCGGGCAGACGTTCGTGGGCTCCCCGGCGACGGTGGCCGACAGCATCGACACCCTGGTCCAGCAGGACGCGGCCGACGGCTTCATCCTGGTCCCCCACATCACCCCGGGCGGCCTCGACGTGTTCGCCGACACCGTCGTCCCCCTGCTCCAGGAGCGCGGCGTGTTCCGCACCGAGTACACCGGCAGCACCCTGCGCGACCACCTGGGTCTCGCCGTCCCCGCCACCTCGCCGGCCCGGGCTGCATCGTGAAGTTCCTCGCCATCACCCTCATCGCCAACGCCCCGGACCCGGTGACCGGGCGCACCACGCCGGCCCGCGAGCGGTTCCGGGAGGTCGTGGAGGCCGCACTGCTCGCGGAGGAGCTCGGTTTCGACGGGTTCGGGGTGGGCGAGCGGCACGAGCGGCCGTTCCTGTCGTCCTCGCCGCCGGTGGTGCTCTCCCACATCGCCGCACTCACCCGCAGGATCCGGCTGTTCACCGCCGTCACGACGCTGAGCCTGCTGGACCCGGTGCGTGCGTACGAGGACTACGCGACGCTGGACCACCTCGCCGACGGGCGCCTGGAGCTGATCATCGGCAAGGGCAACGGCACCGCGCAGCGAGAGCTGTTCCGGGTCACCGCCGAGGACCAGTGGGAGCGCAACACCGAGGGCTACGAGCTCTTCCGCCGGCTCTGGCGCGAGGACCGGGTCACCGCGGCCCCGCGCTTCCGGCCCGCGCTGACCGGCGCCGAGGTGCTGCCGCGGCCGCCGTACGGGCCGCCGCGGATCTGGCACGGCAGCGCGACGAGCAAGGAGTCCGTCGAGCTCGCCGCCCGGTACGGGGACCCGCTGTTCTCCGCCAACGTCACCCATCCGGTGGAGCCGTACGCCGCCCTCGTACGCCACTACCGGCAGCGCTGGGCCCACCACGGGCACGATCCGGCCCTGGCGGCGGTGGGCGCCGGGACCGCCGGGTACCACGCCGCTCGGACCTCGCAGGAGGCGGTGGCCGCGTACCGGCCGGCCTTCCAGGGCTACCTGGAGGCGCAGCGGCGCCTCGGCGTCGATCCGGTGTTCCCCACGCTGGAGGACTTCGTCGAGCGCAGCTCGGCGCTGATCGGCAGCCCCCAGCAGGTGATCGAGAAGGTGCACCGCTACCACGGGCAGCTCGGACACACCCTGCTGCACCTGCAGGCGGAGGCGGGTCCGCTGGGGGCGAAGGAGCACCGGGCCTCGCTGGAGCTGTTCCAGTCGGAGATCGCGCCGGTGCTGCGGCGGGAGATCCCGGACCCGCCGTTCCCGGCCGGTGGTGCCCGACGTGTTGCGGACGTACCGCCCGCTGCCGGCGCCGGTTCCGTTCCCGACCTGTAAGGAGGCAGGCAGGCCATGACCGGTATCCCGCTCGGGGTCCTCGACCTCGTCCCGATCCCGTCCGGCTCCACCGCCGCGCAGGCGCTGCGCAGCAGCATCGACCTCGCCCGGCAGGCGGAGCGGTTCGGCTACGCCCGCTACTGGTTCGCCGAGCACCACCTCAACCCCGGCGTGGCCGGCTCCGCGCCGGCCGTGGTCCTCGCGCTGACCGCAGCGGCCACGTCCACGATCCGGCTGGGCTCCGGCGCCGTCCAGTTGGGGCACCGTACGGCCCTTTCCACCGTCGAGGAGTTCGGGCTCCTGGATGCCCTGCACCCGGGCCGGCTCGACCTGGGGCTGGGCCGCTCGGCGGGCGGACCTCCGCCCGGTCAGGCCGCGGCCGGGACACCGTTCGAGGGGCGCACGCCGAACGGGCTGCTCATCCCGCCGCGGTTCTCGTTCGCGCACCTGGCGGGGCATCCGCGGGTGGTGCTCCAGCAGCGGCTGCTGAACCTGCCGGGCGCCCGGCCGCAGGACTACGCCGAGCAGGTCGGCGACGTCCTCGCGCTGCTGCGCGGCGACTACCGCTCCGCGGAGGGCACTGCGGCACGGGCCGTGCCCGGCGAGGGCGCCGAGGTGCAGGTGTGGATCCTGGGGAGCAGCGCCGGGCAGAGTGCGCAGGCGGCGGGCGCGAACGGGCTCCGGTTCACCGCGAACTACCACGTCGCACCGGCGACCGTGCTGGAAGCCGCCGAGGGCTACCGGGCCGCGTTCAAGCCCTCCGGCGGGCTGGACCGGCCCTACCTGTCCGT
The DNA here is from genome assembly GCF_040645035.1 of Streptomyces sp. NPDC046876. Taxonomy (NCBI): domain Bacteria; kingdom Bacillati; phylum Actinomycetota; class Actinomycetes; order Kitasatosporales; family Streptomycetaceae; genus Streptomyces; species Streptomyces sp. NPDC046876. The sequence goes on from NZ_JBEYXK010000115.1 coordinate 19,379, forward strand.
CTCCGCCGACGTCGTGGTCGCCGAGGACTGTGCGACGGCCCGTGAGCTCGCGGAGGGCTACGCGCCCTGGGTGCGCAGTATCCGTACCGCCGAGGGCGCCATCCCCTACCCGACGCCGGCGGAGGCGCGCGCCCTGGTCGCGGGGTGGGGCGACGCCGACCGCGCGCTGGTCGCGGACCGCGTCGACACCCGGTTCGTCGGCTCGGCGGGGGCCGTCGCCGACGGCCTCCAGCGGCTCCAGGAGGCCACGGGGGCCGACGAGTTGCTCATCACCACGATCACGCACGACCACACCGCCCGGGTACGCTCGTACCGGCTCCTGGCCGAGGAATGGCACCGCCGCGGGCTGTGACCGGCCCGACTCCGCCGACACCGGAGGCCGGGGCCCCTCCCTTCCACCCCCGCCGACCGGCGTTTGAGGCGCCGCCCCGCTTCGAAGCCATTCCAGCCCCGCCGGCGTTTGAGGCGCGGGGTTTGGGGCGGAGCCCCAAGAAACCCGGCTCCGCCGGCCACCGGGCTGCGAAGGG
>NZ_JBEYXK010000116.1:0-19763 GCF_040645035.1 Streptomyces sp. NPDC046876
TCCGCGTCGGGCCGGCCTGTCAAGGGCGCTCCCTTCGGTCGCGTCGCTACGCGATCGCCTTCGGCGACCCTTGACAGGCCGGCCCGCCACGGAAAAACGAAGACTGCCGGGAAAACCCCAAAAGAACGGCACGGTCCAAGGTCACAGGAGCGGCCGCGTCACAGACGTGCGACCAAGCTCCGCCTCGCAGCGCCGGGCATCCGGGCCGACATCCACCCAATCCCCCCGCCGGGGGCGCAGCAGATCGCTACGCGCTTCTCATTTCTCGGCGTCCGGCGGCCGCCCGGGGCTGATACCCGCACCGAATGACGAACAGAGAGGCATTTGGGAACGGCAGGCGCAGCAGATCGCTACGCGCTCCTCTTTTCTCAGCGTCCGACGGCCGCCCAGGGCTGATACCCGCACCACATGACGAACCGAGAGGCATTCGGGGGCGGCAGGCGCAGCAGATTGCTACGCGCTGCCGCCGTCTCAGCGTCCGGCCGCCGTCCGGGCCTGGTCTGTGAGCTGCTGGCGTCTGTCACTGCGGGCGCACACGGCCGGGAGTTCACCACCGCCGTCGAGCGTGGAGCCCGTGTACGACCAGCCCCAGACGGCCGTCGGACGCCGAGACCGGGGCAGCGCGTAGCGATCTGCTGCGCCCATCGACGCCGAATGACTCTCGGTTCGTCATTTGGTGCGGGTATCGGCCCCGGACGGCCGCCGGACACCGAGAAATGAGAAGCGCGTAGCGATCTGGGGTGCCTGAGGGCTCCGGATGGGCTCTGGGCGTGCCTTCGGTGCGGGGTGGACGCGCCCCTACCCCGGATCGGCTGGGTGTCGGGGCGGATGCCCGGTGTGGCGAGCCCGACGGGTCGTCTGGTCGCTGACGGGGGCGCTCCTCTGACTGTGAACCGTGCCGTCCTTTTGGGGGTTTCCCGGCAGTCTTTGTCTTTCCGTGGCGGGACGGTCTGTCAAGGGTCGCCGGAGGCGATCGCGTAGCGACGCGACCGAAGGGAGCGCCCTTGACAGGCCGGCCCGACGCGGAGGGACGATGAGACTGACGGGAAAGCCCCAACCCCTCTCTGATGCCGTTCGCTGAGGTCCCGACCTCGTGGGTCCCGGTCCGCTGTTCGCGTCCGGGCTGTGGGGGCCGCCCCTGTCCCCCGGTCCGCTGTCCATCTCCGGACGGCTGGCTTCGCGCCGAGCGCCGACCCCGCCCCGCCCGGGGTGACGGGTGGGCAGCCGCGGGCCCGCCCCCGGCCCCTCGAGGGGGAGATGGCCCGCCCGCACCCGACCCCGCAGTCCCGGCTACCGCCCCTGGAGTTTGGCCGAGGTGGTGCGGGTCGGGGGGAGTTGGCTGTACAGGAGTTTGCCCGGGCATTCCGTGGCGAAGCCGTCGCGGTGGCCGGAGATCACGTTCATCTTGACCGCCTTGCCCTTGGCGTAGAGGTTGCCGCCGCCCGAGGTGAGGGTGGTCGTCGCCCGCGGGTCGCGGTTGAACAGGCCCAGCTTCCACGCCGTCAGCGCCGCCACCGAATTCACCGCTGCCGCCGGCGGCCCGGCGGTGGTGAAGGTGCCGATCACGGCGATGCCCATGCTGTCCGTGTTGAACCCCATGGTGTGCGCGCCGAGCACCGGCTTGGCGACCCCGCCCGCGCGCCCCTCGTACACGGTGCCGCACTTGTCGATGGCGAAGTTGTAGCCGATGTCGCGCCACCCCTCGCTGACCACGTGGTACCGGTACAGGCTGCGCAGCACCGCCGGGGCGTCCGCGCAGGCGTAGTTGTTGCCGGAGGCGGTGTGGTGGACGAAGGCCGCCTTGACCGTGTTCGTGTAGACGAACGTCTTCTCGCGCAGGTTTTCGTCCGCGCCCCACCCCATCCGCGTGACGATCCTCGGGCGCGGGCCGATGTACGGGGTCGCGGCAACGGAGCCCTCCCCGGCGAGGACGGCGTCGGCGGTGGCGTCGGCCTTGTTCAGCGCGGTGATCTCCTTCGCGCCGAGCGGGGCCAGCGGGACGTTGGCCATGGAGGCCTCCGTCATGCCCATGGTCATGCCGGGCCCCGGGGCCGTGTTCCCCTTGTCGTCCCCGGCCGGAGTCCCGGCCCCCGTGTTCTTGCCGTCCGGCCCCGCGGCCGCCGGGCCCGCCCCGCCCGGGTCGACGAGCTCGATCCGCAGGCCGGTGGGGAGCCGGGAGGGCGCGCGGGCGGTGCGGGTGGCGGCGGGGGCCGTGCCGGGTTCCGCCTGGACGCGGACCTCGACGGCGTCGGACTCGCCGACCCACAGCGGTGCGGTGCTGCCCCGCAGCCGGCCGGAGGCCCGTTCGGGGGCTCCGGGGTCGGGGGCGTGTTCGCTGTTCTGGGTCTCGACGTCCTGCCAGTCGGACCAGGTCGCCGTCCGCGCGGAGCGGGTACGGACCTGGACGTGGCCGTGGAGCGGGGTGGCCGCGTCGTCCCAGACGACGCCGACCAGGGAGAACTTCTCGACGTCCCGCGCGGCCAGCCCGCGGGTCTCGGGCAGCCGCGGCGCGGTGCCCATGCCGGGGATGCCGGACGAGGGCGACCGGTCGGCGCCCGGCCCGATGGGTACGAGCGGCAGGGACCGGGTGGAGCCCGCGGGAGACACAGGGGACACGGGCGACACGGGTGACGCAGGTGCTTCCGGGGCTGCGGGGACCGCCGGGGCGGACCCGGCCAGCGCCGGGGTGGACAGGGCGAGCGGCAGGGACAGTGCGGCTGCGGTCGCGACGCCGACCGCTGAAGACAGGAATCCACGCATGCAAGCGATGCTGGGCACACTCACCACGAACCGCCATCGGAGAACTGACGGACCGTCTGGTCCCGGGGGCCGCGCACCTCCCCTGGACGGAGGAGTCGGCGGCGCCCGTACGGGGGAGGGCCCCGCGTACGCTGGGGCGGGTGAACGCCACTGACCGCACCCCTGCCGACCTGCTGCGATCCGCGCTCGCCGCCGATCCGGGCCGCCCGCTCGTGACCTTTTACGACGACGCCACGGGCGAGCGCGTCGAATTGTCCGTCGCCACCTTCGCCAATTGGGTGGCCAAGACCGCCAATCTGCTCCAGGGCGACCTGGCCGCCGGCCCCGGCGACCGGCTCGCGCTGCTGCTCCCGGCGCACTGGCAGAGCGCCGTGTGGCTGCTCGCCTGTGCCTCGGTCGGTGTCGTCGCCGAGGTCGGCGGGGACCCGGCCGACGCCGATGTGGTGGTGAGCGGCCCCGACACGCTGGAGGAGGCCGCGGCCTGCTCCGGCGAGCGGGTGGCGCTCGCGCTGCGCCCGCTGGGCGGCCGGTTCCCGCAGCCGCCCGCCGGGTTCTCGGACTACGCGGTGGAGGTGCCCTCGCAGGGCGACCGCTTCGCGCCGTTCGCCCCCGTGGACGCGGACGCCCCGGGCCTCGTGGTCGGCGGCGAGGAGCTCAGTCACGCCCGGGTCGTGGAGCGGGCCCGCGAGGACGCGGCGAAGCTCGGCCTCGGGCCGGGCGCGCGGCTGCTGTCCGGGCTGGGCTACGACACCTGGGAGGGGCTGTCGGCGGGGTTGTTCGCGGCCCTGGCGGCGGGCGGCTCCGTGGTGCTGTGCCGCCACCTCGACCGGCTGTCGGAGCAGGGCCTGGCCCAGCGGATCGAGGCCGAGCGCGTCACCCACACCGCGCGGTAGCTCACCCGTACCGGCGAACCCGCACCACAGGGCGATCTGTCACCCGCTCGGCCCTAGACACGACCCCGTCCCCGGGCCGTCACCGCGTGCCCGGGGCACGATCGGGGCAGGCCGTACCCCCACCCGTACGGCTGAACGCCCACCCGGTGAAGGGGACGGTACGCGAGTGAAGGACAGCGCAGGCATATCCGGCGGCAGCGGTGCGGCCGGGGGCTATCCGAAGCCCCCGCGGCGCCGGCGCCGCCTGCTGCGCTGGATCGCGCTCGGGGTGTCCCTGCTGGTGCTGGCCGGGTCGGCCGTGGGCTGGTGGCTGTACCGCAAGCTCGACGCGAACATCACCGAGGACACCTCGGCGGAGGCCGAGCTGGAGCGCTACGAGCACGACCGCCCGGCGCACTTCAGGGACGGCTCGCAGAACATCCTGCTGATCGGCTCGGACTCGCGCTCCGGCGCGGAGAACGCCCGCTACGGCAAGGACGGGGGCACGCAGCGCTCGGACACCGTGATCCTGCTGCACCTGCCGGCGGACCGCAGGAGCGCGACGGCGGTGTCGATCCCGCGGGACCTGATCGTGGAGATCCCGGGCTGCCTGACGGCGGACGGCAGCCGCACCTCCGCGCGGTCGGCGCAGTTCAACTGGGCGTTCCAGTGGGGCGGGGCCGCCTGCACGATCCGTACGGTGGAGAAGATGACCGGGATCCGGATCGACCACCACATGGTGGTGGACTTCGGCGGGTTCAAGAAGATGGTGAATGCGGTCGGCGGCGTCGAGGTCTGCCTGAAGCAGCCGGTCGACGACGCCGAGGCGCACCTGAAGCTGCCGGCCGGGCGGCAGACCCTGCGCGGCGAGCAGGCCCTGGGCTTCGTGCGGGCCCGCTACGGCCTGGGCGGCGGCAGCGACACCGAACGGATGGAGCGCCAGCAGCAGTTCCTCGGCTCGCTGGTCAAGAAGGTGCAGAGCAACGGGGTGCTGCTGAACCCGGGGCGGCTGTACCCGCTGCTGGACGCGGCGACCTCCTCCGTCACCACCGACGCGGGGCTGGCCTCGCTGCGTGGGCTGTACGAACTGGTCCGGGGCATCAGGGACATACCGGCTGATCAGGTCAAGTTCCTGACGGTGCCGCGCCGTCCGTACGTCGCCGACCCGAACCGGGACGAGCTGGTGCAGCCGGCCGCGGCCGATCTGTTCCGGCGGCTGCGCGCGGACGAGCCGCTGACGGTGGCCCCGCCGAGCCGGCAGCCCGCAGCCGCCGTGCCCCCCGCCACGCCCTCCGCTCCGGCGACCGCGGCGTCCGACACGCCGGCGGCACTCGCCCCCCGGACGGCCGACACGCCCGCCGCGCCCGCGCCGTCGACCGCTTCGAGCCCGGCTCCGGTGGCGACCTTCACGGGCACCACCGCGGGCATGGCCGACTGCCGGTAAAGCAATCCCAAAAGCCGGTGTCCGAACCGAAGTGCTTGGGCGTTTTGCCCTGTTATAGGGGCAGTGGAATTTGTCACCACCATGGTTTGGAGCCGACCGGGGCGGATAAGGTGAGCGATCCGGTGCCCTGGCCAGCAAAGAGGCCGTGCACCAGCAGCCGGATCGTTGACCGGGCGTCTTGGGGGAGGCGCGTCGCGAGGCACCGACGGAGGATTCGAGCAACCGTGGATGCGCAGAGCCGTGGGCGGGCAGACGAGATCGACCCCGCCGACCAGTGGGTGCTCAACCCCCGCACCGGCCATTACGAACTGCGACTGGACCGTTCCGGTACGCAAGGGCAGCCCCCCGCCGGCACCCCCCGCCGCCGGCCCGCCCCGCGAGGCGCAGCGCCCCGCGGCGCGGCGCCCGCACCCCGCGGCGAGGCGCCTTCCTCCCGCGGCGCGGCGGCCGGGTCCCCCAAGGCACCGTCCACGGCCCCGTCCCCCGCGGTCCCCGGGCCGCGCCGCGGCGACGCCCCGCCCGGGCGCCGTACGGGCCGTCCCCGCAAGGGCGGTGGCGGCTCCCGGCGCCGCCGGATCCTGGTCATCGGCGGCGGCACCCTCGCGTTCCTGCTGGTCGGCGGCTCGCTGGCCGCGTACCTCTACTACGACCACCTGAACGGCAACCTCAGCGTCACCGACGTCGGCGACGCGGGCACGGGCGGCTTCAAGAAGGACCAGCCCATCAACATCCTCGTCATCGGCACCGACAAGCGCTCCGGTGCGGGCAACGAGGGCTACGGGGACTCGGGCAGCGTCGGACACGCCGACACCACGATCCTGTTCCACGTCTCCAAGGACCGCTCCAACGCCACGGCGCTGTCCATCCCCCGCGACCTGATCACGAACATCCCGGCCTGCCCGACGAAGCAGCCTGACGGTTCGATGAAGACCATCCCCGGCCAGAAGGGGACCCGCTTCAACACCAGCCTCGGCCAGGAGGGCCGCGACCCGGGCTGCACCATGCGCACGGTCAAGGAGCTCACCGGGATCACCGTCGACCACTTCATGATGGTCGACTTCAACGCGGTGAAGGTGCTCAGCACGGCCGTCGGCGGCGTCCCGGTCTGCGTGGAGAAGCCCGTCGACGACAAGGACTCCAAGCTGAAGCTGGACGCCGGCGAGCACCGGCTGCAGGGCGAGGACGCCCTGGCCTTCGTCCGTACGCGCCACGCCTTCGGCAACGAGAGCGACCTCGACCGGATCAAGACCCAGCAGCAGTTCCTGGGGTCGATGATGCGCGAGATGAAGTCGAAGGAGACGCTGACCAGCCCGAAGAAGTTCTTCTCGCTGGCGGAGGCGGCCACGAAGTCGCTGGCGGTCGACTCCGGGATCGGGTCCATCGACAAGCTCACCAAGCTGGCGGGCGAGTTGAAGGACATGAACCTCAAGAACGTCACCTTCACCACGCTGCCGGTGCTCGACAACCCGAACGAGCCCCCGGGCAAGAAGGCGACCGTCGTCCTCAACCCCGCGCAGGCCGACCCGCTGCTCCAGATGATCCGCGGTGACGTCTCGCTCACCGAGGTCGAGAAGAAGGAGCAGGCGGCCAAGGACGCGGCCGACGCGGACGCCAAGGCCAAGCAGGACGCGCTCCTGCAGGGCCCGCGCGCCGCCGCGAAGGACGTACGCGTGGACATCTACAACGGCGGCGGCCCCTCGGGCTCCGCCTCCACCACCCTGACCTGGCTGCAGAACACCAAGGGCGTGGCCAGGGCGGGCAACCAGGGCAACGCCCCTGCCAAGCTGGAGGCCACCCGGCTGGAGTACGCCCCGAACCAGGCCGATCAGGCCCGGGCGCTGGCGGAGATGATGGGTCTGCCGGGCTCGGCGCTGCAGATGGGCACCGCGGACGCCGCGCCCCGCACGCCGATGAAGCTCACGCTCGGCGCGGACTTCAAGGGGCCGGGCATCTCGATGACAGCTCCTCAGAAGGCGCCCGAGGACATCCAGCGCGTCGAGGCGGACAAGGCGATCTGCGCCAAGTAGCCGAACGGCGAACGACCTGTGCCGGCGCGGCCGGTGCAGCACACAGACATGACGTGATCTTTTAGGGGGGACCTGTGGGGAACAACAGCATGCGGGGGGAGGGGGCACCCGCCCGGGCGGCGGACGACGTGGCCGGCGGCGGACCAGCCGCTTCGGCGTCGGCGTCCGCGTCCGCGTCCGCGTCGGGGTCCGGGGGCGCCGGACCCCGCCGGGGCAAGCGGCGCATACTGCGCTGGGTCGCCTCCACCCTGGCGTTCCTCATACTCGCGACGGGGGCGGCCGGCTACCTGTACTACCGCCACCTCAACGGCAGCATCCAGACGGACGTGCTCAACCTCGGCGACAACAAACTGGGCGGCTCCAAGCCCAACGCCTTCGGCCAGACCCCGCTGAACATCCTGATGCTGGGCTCCGACGCCCGCAACGACGCGGAGAACCAGGCCCTCGGCGGCGCCAGGGACACCTTCGACGGGCCCCCGCTGGCGGACGTGCAGATGCTGCTGCACCTGTCCGCGGACCGCAGCAACCTCTCGGTGGTGTCGATGCCCCGCGACACCATGATCATGATGCCGAAGTGCACCGAGCCGAACGGCAAGGTCCACCCGGCCAGCAAGGGCCTCGTCCAGACCAACGAGTCCCTCAGCCGCGGCGGCCCGGGCTGCACCGTCGCCGCCTGGCAGGAGCTGACCAGGATCCCGATCGACCACTTCATGATGATCGACTTCAAGGGCGTGGTGACGATGGCGGACGCCATCGGCGGCGTCCCGGTGTGCGTGCAGCAGAACGTCCACTCCCGCACCAAGGACGGCAAGGGCTCCGGCCTGAAGCTGCCCGCCGGCACCAGCACCATCCAGGGCGAGCAGGCCCTGCAGTGGCTGCGCACCCGCTACGGCTTCGAGGACGGCACCGACCTCGGCCGCACCCACGCGCAGCACATGTACATGAACTCGATGGCCCGCGAGTTCCGCAAGAACGCCAAGCTCAGCAACCCGGTCAAGCTCAACAGCCTGGCCCAGGCCGCCATCAAGGCCATGGTCGTGGACCCCGGCCTGAACAAGATCGACAAGCTGTACGACCTCAGCGTGGAGCTCAAGAAGGTCCCCACCGGGCGGATCACCATGACGACCATGCCCTGGGTGTACAGCACGCGCGAGGAGGGCCGCGTCGAGCCCAAGCCGGGCGAGGCCGAGGACGTGTTCCGGATGATCCGCGAGGACATCCCGCTCGACGGCAAGGGCCCCGAGCACCCGGCTCCCGCCGCCTCCGGCTCCCCCGCCACGACGGGCGGCCCGACCGCCGGGGGCTCCCCGGCGCCGTCCCAGCCGGCCGCCCCGCAGGCCGCGGCCCCGTCCAGGATCCAGGTCACCGTGCGCAACGCCACCGGCGGCAAGGACGGCGCCCAGCCGCGGGTGAGGAACCGGTCCAACGAGGTCGTCCCGCTGCTCGCGGCCAAGGGCTTCACCAAGGCCGCCGCCGACACCCAGACCGGGGCCGAGGACACCACCGTGGTCCGCTTCTCCGGCGCCGACCAGGCGGCCAATGCCGCGGCGCTGGCCACCGCGCTCGGACTGCCGCCCAGTGCGGTGGAGAAGACCGACGGGCTCTCCGGCGTCGTGCTGTTCGTCGGCAAGGACTGGCGCACGGGCGATGCACCGACCCCGCCGCCGCCGGCCCCGACCAAGGCTCCGGACTCGGCCCGCCCGCTCAACGGCGACAACGACAAGGAGTGCATGGCGGTCCAGCCTGGCTTCACCTGGTAGCCGGCCGCCGGCACACGGCGCCGGCACACGGCGCGCACGCGGAAAGGGGCCCGGTGGCGGCGGTCGTCGACCGCCGCCACCGGGCCCCTTCTTGCCCTTTTCCTGCTCGCGGCCTGCTGCTCAGGCCGCCGTCGGGTCCGGGTGCGCCGACGGGCGGCGACTCGCGATGACCCTGTCCGCCAGCGAGCGCGGGCTGGTCAGGAAGCCGAAGCCCCAGGACATGTGCATGGTGGCGATGGCCACCGGGATCTGCACCCGGGCCTTGAGCGGCAGGCCCTTGCCGGCCGGGATCGAGCCGAGGGTGATCCCCGCGAGGTAGCCCGCCGGGATCGCGAAGGCCCACGGCGTGACGGCGGCGCCGGCCACCACGCCGGCCGCCATCGCGCAGACGGCGGTCGGCGGCGCGAGGTAGCGCAGGTTGATGGAGCCCGCGTGGTACCGGGCCACCACGTGCCGCCAGCGGCCGTAGTCCTTGTACTGCTTGGCCAGCGCCCGCACCGAGGGCCGCGGACGGTACTGGACCTTCAGGTCGGGCGAGAACCAGATGAGCCCGCCGGCCTCGCGGATGCGGAAGTTCAGCTCCCAGTCCTGTGCGCGGATGAACTCCTCGTTGTAGCCGCCCGCCCGCTCCAGCGCCTCGCGGCGGAACACGCCCAGGTAGACGGTGTCCGCCGGACCGGCCTCGCCGCCCGTGTGGAAGGCCGCGTTGCCGACGCCGAGCTTCGAGGTCATCGCGGCGGCGACGGCCTCCTCCCAGGCGTTCTCGCCCTCGGCATGCATGATGCCGCCGACGTTCTGCGCGCCGGTCTCCTCCAGGAGGCGGACCGCGGTGGCGATGTAGTTCGGCGAGAGCATGCCGTGGCCGTCGACGCGTACCACGATCGGGTGGCGCGAGGCCTTGATGGCAGCGTTGAGGGCGGCCGGGGTGCGGCCGGAGGGGTTCGGAACGGTGACGACGCGGGGGTCCTCGCGTACGAGCTCGGCGGCGATCTCGTCGGTGCGGTCCGTGGACGGCCCCAGCGCGATCACCACCTCCATCTCGCCTGCGTACTCCTGGCCGAGGATGTGGCGCACGGAGTTGCGCAGATGGCGCTCCTCGTTGAGTACCGGCATGATCACCGAGACTGCGGGCTGGGCGGGCATGTGGTCCTTCACGGTCGGGTATCGGTGTCACGTTACCGCGTACGGGGGAAACGGGTGCGCGCCGCCTGATCGATGAGGTCGCAGGCTGATCGTATGGGCCTACTGTTCTTACGATCTGACCGATATGCCCGGTTCAGCACTGCCGGCCCTGCTGCCCCCGCGGAGGTGTCCCCCGTGCCCCAGCCACACCGCCCTCCCCGACGAGCCCGGCCCCCGCAGCCGCAGCCCCGGCTCACCCGGCGCGGCGGCGGCCCGGACCGGGAGCGGCGCGGCGGCGGCCGGCCCCGCTGGGGGGTCCGGCTGGCGACCGGGCTGTCGGTGGTGGTCCTCGGCTCCGGAGCCATCGGCCACGCGGTGATGACCGGCGTCGACACCGGCATCGAGCGGGTGGACCCCTTCAAGGACATGAAGAACCGGCCCCAGGCCGGGCACGGCCTGAACCTCCTCCTCGTCGGCACCGACGGCCGCGACCGCATCAGCAAGGAGGAGAAGCGCGAGTACCGCCTCGGCGGCGCCCCCTGCCACTGCACCGACACCGTCATGCTGGTGCACCTCTCCGCCGACCGCGAGCGCGCCAGCGTCGTCAGCCTGCCCCGCGACAGCTACGCCGAGCTGCCCGCGCACCGCGACCAGTCCACCGGGAAGGAGCACGGCCCGCACCCGGTCAAGCTGAACGCCGCCTACGCCGAGGGCGGCCCGCAGCTGACCGTGCGCACCGTCGAGAACATGACCCGCGTCAAGATCGACCACTACCTGGAGGTCGACTTCACCGGCTTCATGAGGACCGTCGACGCGATGGGCGGCGTGCGGATCTGCACCGCCAAGGCCCTCCACGACCGCAGCACCGGCCTCGACCTGCTGCCCGGCACCCACCGGCTCACCGGCGGCCAGGCCCTGCAGTACGTGCGCTCGCGCCACATCGACGGCGCCGCCGACCTCGGCCGCATGCAGCGCCAGCAGCGGTTCGTGGCCGCCCTGCTCCAGCAGGCCGCCGGCAGCGGGGTCCTGCTCAACCCGGTGAAGTTCAAGGAGGTCAGCTCCACCCTGCTGGGCTCCGTGCGGGCCGACCCCGGCTTCGGCTCCGAGCAGTTGCTCGCGCTCGGCCAGGCCATGCGCGACTTCGCCCCGTCGTCCTCGGAGTTCGCCTCCGTGCCGATCGGGGACCCCTCGTACCCGGTCAAGGGCATCGGCTCCACCGTGAAGTGGGACGAGGCCAAGGCCGCCAAGCTCTTCGAGGCCCTCCGCCAGGACCGGCCGCTGGCCCCCGCCGCCCCGGACACCTCGGGCGACGCCGCAGGTGGCGCAGGGGCCGCAGGGGCCGGCGACGCCCGGCCCGGGCGCCCGCATCAGCCGCCCGCGGTCCCCGTGGACGTGCCCCCGCAGCAGATCCGCATCCAGGTGGAGAACGGCACCCGCATCGACGGCCTCGGCGGGCGCGTCGACGCGGCGCTGCGCGCCACCGGCTTCGACACCACCGGGACCCCGACGAGCGGATCCGGCCGGGGCGTCAGGCGCACGGTGATCGCCTACGACCCCCGCTGGGACCGCTCGGCCCGCACGGTCGCGGCCGCGCTGCCCGGCAGCGAGCTGCGGGCGGTGCCCGGACGGGGCCGGACCCTGCTGGTGATCGCCGGCCCGGACTACCGCACGGTGGTCCCGGTCCGGCCGGAGGACCCGTACCAGGGCCGGCAGGGGGTGGTCACGGGCGACCAGGTGGTGTGCAGCACCTGATGCTGTGACCGCCCGCGCCACGCAGCGCGGCCCCCGCGCGGGCCTGCAGGTGGGACGCGCGGGGGCCGCAGGTGCCGGGTCGGCACGTGTCAGTCGTCGTAGCCCTGGGCCGCGCGCTCCTCGCGCAGGGCCATGATCGCCCGGCGGCGGGCGAGCCGGTGCGTGCGGCGGATCTGCGCCTCCTGGTAGCGGCGCTTGTCCTGGTCGGTCTCGGGGATGACCGGCGGGACCGTGCGCGGCTTGCCCTCGGAGTCCACGCCGGTGAAGACGAGGTAGGCGCTGCCGACCTGGGTGGCGGGGGTGGACTCGTTCCACCGCTCGGCCAGGACCCGTACGCCGATCTCCATGGAGGAGCGGCCGGTCCAGTTGCACTGGGCCTTGACGTGGACCAGGTCGCCCACGCGGACCGGGGCGAGGAAGGCCATCTCGTCCATGGAGGCGGTGACGGCGGGGCCGCCGGAGTGGCGCCCGGCGACGGCACCGGCGGCGTCGTCCACGAGTTTCATGATCACGCCGCCGTGCACGGTGCCGAGGAGGTTGGTGTCGTTGGCGGTCATGATGTGGCTGAGGGTGGTCCGCGAGGCCGACGTGGGCTTGCCCTGGAGTTCGCCCGCCGTCACGCCCGGTATCTGTGTCATACCGCCACCTTAAAGCCGTCGCGGATGCATCAGCTGTGCAACAGCACCGGCACGAAGTCCCGACCGGACTGTCGTGCACCTCCCGCGACCGGGCATCCTAGGCGGCATGAGTGAGTGGCCAGAAGGGCGCGGCGACGCCCGCGAGGACGGGTACGGGCGCGGCAGCGCGCAGGCGCAGCCGGAGGGCCCGCGGCGGATGCCGCACGTCCAGCGTCGGCAGCCGGGACAGCCGGCGGTGCCGCAGCAGCAGCCCCAGCGCCCGCAGCGGCCCCAGCAGGCCCCGCAGTCGCGGCGCCCGCAGCAGCCCGGCGCCCAGCCGGGCCGGCCGCCGGCGTCCGCGCCCTCGTACGGGGTGCCGCCGCAGCAGGGGCAGGGCCACGACGCGTACGAGGCCGGCTACGACAGCGGCTACAACACCGGCCAGGTCTACGGCACCCCGCAGCGCGGCCCCCAGCGGCCCGGCGGTCCCGGGGGCCCGGGGGGCCCGGGCGGCCCCGGCCAGCCGCCGACGGCGCGGCCGCCCCGCGGGCCCGGCTCCGCGCCGGACTGGCGCAAGCGGATCAAGATCGGCTCGATCGTGCTGGCCACGGCGCTGCTCGCGACGACCATCGGCACCTACTTCTGGGCCGACTCCAAGGTGCGCCGCGAGGTCGACCTCGCCAAGGTCATCGAGCGCCCGAAGGAGGGCGACTGCACGACGTACCTGATCGTCGGCTCCGACAGCCGCGAGGGCATGTCCGACGAGGAGAAGAAGAAGCTCCACACCGGCTCCGCCGAGGGCAAGCGCACCGACTCGATGATGATCCTGGCGGCCTGCTCCGGCGGGAACAGCATGATCTCGCTGCCGCGCGACTCGGACGTGGAGATCCCCTCCTTCGTCGGCTCCCAGTCCGGCAAGAAGTACGCCGGCACGGGCAAGCACACCAAGCTCAACGCGGCGTACGCGGAGGACGGCCCGGAGCTGCTCGTGCGGACCGTGGAGTACAACACGGGCCTGCGCATCGACCACTACGCCGAGATCGGCTTCGCGGGCTTCGCGAACATCGTGGACGCGCTCGGCGGCGTGGACATGAACATCGAGAAGGCCTTCAAGGACGAGAAGTCGGGCGCCGACTTCAAGGCCGGCGAGCAGACCCTCAACGGCGAGCAGGCCCTCGCCTTCGTCCGGACCCGGTACGCCTTCGCCGAGTCGGACCTGGCGCGCACCAAGAACCAGCAGAAGTTCCTCGCCACGCTCGCCAGCCAGGCGGCGACGCCGGGCACGATCCTCAACCCGTTCAAGCTCTACCCGGTGCTGGGCGCGGGCCTGGACACGCTGATCGTGGACAAGGACATGTCCCTGTGGGACATGGGCGAGATGTTCTTCGCGATGAAGGGCATCAGCGGCGGCGAGGGCGTCTCGATGAACATGCCGATCGCGGGCGAACGCGGCGGCAACCTGCTCTGGGACAAGCCGAAGGTCCAGCAGATCGTCAAGCAGATCCAGAACGACGAGAAGGTCACCGTCACCGGCAACTGACCAGGTGTCCGCTCACGGCACCTCCGGCACGCCGGCGGCCCGGCCCCCGAACCGGGCCGTCCCGGCGTCGAGGTCGATCCCGGCCCGGCGCGGGGCACCGTCTTGCTCGTCGTCCCGCAGCACCGCCGCAATGCGGCGCTGTTCCAGTTGGGCCCGTTTGCCCGGGTAGATCAGGGCGTGCGGTTCCCCGGTGGCCGTTGCGCCCGCGCTGCGGCTGCCGGGCTCCGGACCGCTGACGCGGCCGGGCAGCCATCCGTACCGCCCGGCCTGCCGGAGCGCGTGCCGCGCAGCCGCCGCGACGAACAGCGGCACCACCAGGAGCAGCACCAGGAACGGACCTGTCAGCAAGCGCACCATGCGCGGACAACGTCCGGCGGGGCGCCGCGGGTTCCGATCAGCTGTCCGGGGAGAAGCGGAGGGAGCCCGCGGGCAGTTCGGCCTTGCACCAGACGCGGGCGCCGGCGCGCAGTTCGTTGTCCGCGCCGACGGTGGAGCCGTCGCCGAGGACGGCGGCGTCGAGCACGGTGCGCGGGCCGACGGTGGCGCCGGCGCCGACCAGGCTGGCGCGGACCGTGGTGTCCGGGCCGATGACGGCGCCGTCCAGCACGATGGAGCCGTCCACCACGGCCCCCGCACCGACGCTGGCCCCGGCCCCGACGACGGTGCCGCCGGACAGCACGGCGCCCTCGGCGACCGTCGCGCCGGGCAGCACCAGCGCCTCGCCGCGCGGCCCGGGCACGGCCGGGGAGGCGACGACCCCGCGCACGAGGTCCGCGGAGGCCTGGACGAACGACTCGGGCTTGCCGAGGTCCAGCCAGTACGTGTTCTCGGTGACCCCGTGCAGGCTCGCGCCGGCCTCCAGCAGCCCGGGGAAGGTCTCGCGCTCGACGGACACGGGCCGGTCGGCCGGGATCGAGTCGATGACGCTGCGCCGGAAGACGTAGCAGCCGGCGTTGACCTGGTCGGTGATGATCTCCTCGGGCGTCTGCGGCTTCTCGGTGAACGCCAGCACCCGGCCGGTGGGGTCGGTGGGCACCAGCCCGAACGCCCGCGGGTCCTCGACCTGGACGAGGTGCAGCGTCACATCGGCGGCAGCGGCCTTGTGCGCCTCGACGAGCCCGGCGATGTCCAGCCCGGTCAGGATGTCCCCGTTGAACACCAGCACAGGGGACTCGGGCCCCCCGGTCAGCCGCCGGGCGGCGTTGCGGATGGCCCCGCCCGTCCCGAGCGGCTCGTCCTCCACCACGTACTCGAGCCGGACGCCGAAGTCGGACCCGTCGCCGAAGTAGGGCTCGAAGACCTCTGCGAGGTAGCAGGTGGCCATGACGATGTGGGTGACGCCTGCGGCGGCGGCCCTGGCTATCTGGTGGGCGAGGAACGGCACCCCCGCGGCACGCACCATGGGCTTCGGGGTGTTCACCGTGACGGGGCGCAGCCGCGTCCCCTGCCCCCCGACCAGCAGGATCGCTTCCAAAATTCCTTCTCCCCACCCGGTCGGGCCTACGAGGCCCCCCAAGTTAGCCCATCGAGCTGCCGGAACGCCCCTGCCGTGGCGGCAGGGGCGTTCCGGGTGACCTGTTGGGGCCCCTTACGGCAGGTTGCGGGCCATGACGATCCGCTGGACCTGGTTCGTGCCTTCGTAGATTTGCGTGATCTTCGCATCGCGCATCATGCGCTCGACCGGGTAGTCGCGGGTGTAGCCGTAGCCGCCGAGGAGCTGGACCGCGTCCGTGGTGACCTCCATGGCCACGTCGGAGGCGAAGCACTTGGCCGCGGCGCCGAGGTAGGTGAGGTCGGCGTCGCCGCGCTCGGAGGCGGCGGCGGCCTGGTAGGTCAGGGCGCGGGCGGCCGAGATCTTCATGGCCATGTCCGCGAGCATGAACTGGATGCCCTGGAAGTCGGCGATCGGCTTGCCGAACTGCTTGCGCTCCTGGACGTAGCCCTTGGCGTAGTCCAGGGCGCCCTGGGCGATGCCGAGTGCCTGGGCGGCGATGGTGATGCGGGTGTGGTCGAGGGTCTTCATCGCGGTGGCGAAGCCGGTGCCCTCGGCGCCGATCATGCGGTCGGCCGGGATGCGGACGTTGTCGAGGTAGACCTCGCGCGTCGGGGAGCCCTTGATGCCGAGCTTCTTCTCCGGGGCGCCGAAGGAGACGCCCTCGTCGGACTTCTCGACGACGAAGGCGCTGATGCCCTTCGAGCGCTTCTCGGGGTCCGTGACGGCCATGACCGTGTAGTAGTCGGAGACGCCGGCGTTGGTGATCCAGCGCTTGACGCCGTTGAGCACCCAGAAGTCGCCGTCGCGGACGGCACGGGTCTTCATGCCCGCGGCGTCGGAGCCGGCGTCCGGCTCGGAGAGGCAGTACGAGAACATCGCGTCGCCCTTGGCGAGCGGCCCCAGGTACTTGGCCTTGAGCTCCTCGGAGCCGGAGAGGATCACCGGGAGCGAGCCGAGCTTGTTCACGGCCGGGATCAGGGAGGAGGAGGCGCACACGCGGGCCACCTCCTCGATCACGATGACCGTGGCGAGGGCGTCGGCACCGGCGCCGCCGAAGGCCTCGGGGACGTGGACGGCGTGCAGGTCGTTCGCGACGAGGGCGTCGAGGGCCTCCTGCGGGAAGCGGGCCTCCTCGTCGACCGCAGCCGCGAACGGGAGGATCTTCGCCTCGCAGAGCGAGCGGACGGACTCGCGGAGCATGTCGTGCTCCTCGGCCGGGCGGTACAGGTCGAAGTCGGCAGAACCCGCCAAGATCTCTCACTCCCCAAGGGTGAAGCATGCTAACTACCGTTAAGTAACCCAAATCTTAGTGTCCGGCGTCATGGCAGCGATATGTACGCGGCACGTGAGCTGCGTGACAGCCGGGGTGCGCTTCGTGTGCGCCGTGGTGTGCTGTGGTGCTCCTGGGGAACGTCCCCGGTTACGGGCGCGACTATGCTCGGTTGCCGCAACAGGCACAGGCCCGCACCTCTGGAGCACCCATGGCCCCCCTCAAGATCACTGTGATCGGCACCGGCTACCTCGGCGCCACGCACGCCGCGGCAATGGCCGAGCTGGG
Source organism: Streptomyces sp. NPDC046876 (assembly GCF_040645035.1). Taxonomy (NCBI): domain Bacteria; kingdom Bacillati; phylum Actinomycetota; class Actinomycetes; order Kitasatosporales; family Streptomycetaceae; genus Streptomyces; species Streptomyces sp. NPDC046876. The sequence goes on from NZ_JBEYXK010000116.1 coordinate 16,948, forward strand.
CTTCGAGGTGCTCGGGCTGGACGTGGTGCCGGAGAAGATCGAGATGCTGGCGGCCGGCCGCGTACCGATGTACGAGCCGGGGCTGGAGGAACTCCTCGCCGCGCACGTCGCCGGACTGCCCGGGTCGACCGGGCGGCTGCGGTTCACGCAGTCGTGGGAGGAGGTCGGCGCCTTCGGCGACGTCCACTTCGTGTGCGTGAACACCCCCCAGAAGCACGGCGAGTACGCCTGCGACATGAGCTTCGTGGACTCCGCCGTCGAGTCGCTCGCCCCGCACCTCACCCGCCCGGCCCTCGTCGTCGGCAAGTCCACCGTCCCGGTCGGCTCCGCCGAGCGGCTCGCCGCCAAGCTGGCCGCGCTCGCCCCGGCCGGCGCCGACGTGGAGCTGGCGTGGAACCCGGAGTTCCTGCGCGAGGGCTTCGCGGTGCAGGACACCCTGCACCCCGACCGGATCGTCATCGGCGTCCACGGCGACCGCGGCGAGAAGGTGCTGCGCGAGGTGTACGAGACGCCGATGTCGGAGGGCACCCCGCTGGTGGTGACCGACTTCCCGACGGCCGAGCTCGTCAAGACCGCCGCGAACTCCTTCCTCGCCACGAAGATCTCCTTCATCAACGCGATGGCGGAGGTGTGCGAGGCGGCCGGCGGCGACGTGGTCAAGCTGGCCGAGGCCATCGGCCACGACGAGCGGATCGGCGCGAAGTTCCTGCGCGCCGGCATCGGCTTCGGCGGCGGCTGCCTGCCCAAGGACATCCGGGCGTTCATGGCGCGCGCCGGCGAGCTGGGCGCCGACCAGGCGCTGACGTTCCTGCGCGAGGTCGACTCCATCAACATGCGGCGCCGCGGCCACATGGTGGAGCTGGCGCGCGAGGCGGTCGGCGGGGCGTTCCTCGGCAAGCGGGTCGCCGTGCTCGGTGCCACCTTCAAGCCGGACTCCGACGACGTACGCGACTCGCCCGCGCTGAACGTGGCCGGGCAGATCCACCTGCAGGGCGGCCAGGTCACCGTCTACGACCCCAAGGGCATGGACAACGCCCGCCGGGTGTTCCCGACGCTCGGGTACGCGGACTCGGCCGTGGAGGCGGCGCGCGGTGCGGACGTGGTGCTGCACCTCACCGAGTGGCGGGAGTTCCGCGACCTCGACCCGGTCGAGCTGGGTGCGGTCGTCTCCGACCGGCTCGTCCTCGACGGGCGCAACGCGCTCGACGGTGCGCGCTGGCGCGCGGCCGGCTGGACCTACCGGGCCATGGGCCGGCCGCGCGCCTGACGGGCTCGCGGGGTCGGGGGGCTCGCGTCCTGCGGACGGCCGGTTACGGCGCCGGCCTGCGGTGCTGGGCGGCGCGGGCGGTGAACTCCGCGTCGCGCAGGACCCGCTGGGCGTTGCCCCAGGTCAGCAGGGACAGTTCGGTTTCCGGCCAGCCGCGGTCCAGCAGTTCCGCAATGAGGCGCGGGTAGCCGGAGGGGTCGGTCAGGCCGGTCGGGCGGGGCGTGCCGTGCTCGGTGCCGAAGGAGGCGCCGAGTCCGACGCACATGGGGCCGGCCACGGCCCGTACGTGGTCGAGGTGATCGGCCACCGCGTGCAGCGAGTCGCCGGTCTGGGCACTGTCGAAGGTGACCATGGCCAGGCCGTTCGCCGCGCGCAGGGCGAGCAGGACGTCGTCGGTGACGTTGCCCGGGTGCGGGGTGAGGGAGGCCGCGGCGGTGTGCGAGACGATCACCGGTGCCTTGGAGGCGCCCGCGATCTGGCAGGCCACCGCGGGCGGGCAGCCGGTCAGGTCGAGCAGGATCGCCAGCCGGTTGGCCTCCTTGACCACCTCGTGGCCGAACGGGGTGAGGCCCTCGTCCGCCCAGGGTGCGCCGGCGGGTGCGAGGATCCGTACGCCGAGGGCGTGGAACGCGCGGAGGGTGGCCAGCGAGCCGCCGATGAGGGTGCGGCCGGGTACGGGGCCGAGGAACGAGGCGATGCGGCCGCGGTTGCGGGCGTCGGCCATGTCGTCCGCGGTCAGTGCCAGGCACAGGCCGTCGGGGTAGCGGCGCACCAGGGCCAGGGCGGTGTCGATCTGTTCGAGGGTGTCGGACACGACCTGGTCGGCGGATGCGGCCTCGCGGGGCATCAGCAGGGACCAGAACTGGGCGCCGACGCCGCCGGCGCGCAGCCGGGGGATGTCGGTGTCGACATTGGCGTCGGGGGTCTCGATGTCGTGGTACGGGCTCTGGCGCAGGGTCCAGACGAGGGTGTTGTGGCCGTCGGCCACGGGGTGGACGGACAGCAGTCCGACGGCCCGGTCGACGGAGCCGGACGGAACCGCTGCGGGGAGGTCCTCGGCCCCTACGCAGGCGGCCGTGTCAACGGGGAATTCATCCTGCAGGTCGGCCATGGCGTTCGCTCCGGGTTCGGCGGCAGCAGGGAGAGGTCCTGCCACCGTGCCATGCGGGGCGCCGGACTTGCCCGGCGAATGTGGCGTTCGGGTGGCCGCCCCCGGCCCCCGCTCCCTCGCCCGGCCGCCCCGACCGGCCCTGCCCCTCGGCCCGGCCCGCGCCTCCCCGAAGCCGCAGCGCATTTCGGCCCCGGCCCTGCCTTCCCGAGCCACGGGCAGTTCGGCCCCAGCCCTGCCTCCCCGAGCCACGGGGCAGTTCGGCCCCAGCCCTGCCTCCCCGAGCCACGGGGCAGTTCGGCCCCAGCCCTGCCTCCCCGAGCCACGGGGCAGTTCGGCCCCGGCCCTGCCGTTCCGAAGCCTCGGGCACTTTTCGACCCCGCCCCCTTTTCGAAGCGGGGGGTGGGCCATTTCAGCCTCGCCGGCGTTTGAGGCGCGGGG